>JAOXSA010000371.1 GCA_025800245.1 Amphritea sp.
CAATGATGCTAACCTTACTCATGTATGGACCCTCTCTTTTAGATGCCGAACCAGGCTTAATGCGTTAAGCATGGCACAAAGGAGGTGGGTCCATCTTATTTCCCACAAACCGCATCAACCAAACAGAAGCCCCGCAGGCTCTTTCGAGCAAGTCACGCTTGCGTGACGTCCAGCCACCAGCAAGGAAAGCTTCGCTTTCCGGTCTCGCCACTATTTCTCACCACAAGAAACAAAAAGCCCCCACAACCTTCCGGCTGCAGGGGCTTATAACTATTAAAAACTATTCGCGTAGGAAACTTACAACCCACCCACCAGCGTGTATTTAATTTCCAGGTAATCATCCATACCGTACTTTGAACCTTCACGGCCAGTACCGGATTCTTTAATACCACCGAAAGGCGCAACTTCTGTGGACAGAATACCTTCGTTGACAGCGACCATACCGTATTCCAGACCTTCGGAGACACGGAATACACGGGCGTAATCCTGGGTAAAGAAGTAAGCCGCCAGACCAAACTCGGTGTCGTTAGCCATCTGTACAGCTTCCTCTTCGGTATCGAAGCGGAACAGCGGTGCAACCGGGCCAAAGATCTCCTCTTTTGCCAGACGCATGTCAGAGTTCACATCAGCAACGATGGTTGGCTCAAAGAAGTTACCGCCCAGCTCATGTGGCTTACCGCCAGCGATGATACGCGCCCCCTTCTCTTTTGCATCCTCAACCATGGCGTTTACTTTCTCTACCGCGGCACGATTGATCATCGGGCCTTGCTGGAAATCACCTTCCAGACAGTTACCGACTTTCATCTTCGCCACTTCTTCAGCGTAACGCTTGGCAAACTCTTCGTAGATACCACTCTGAATCAACAGACGGTTAGCACAAACACAGGTCTGACCGGAGTTACGATACTTAGACGCAATCGCTGCCGGAATTGCCTTATCCAGATCCGCATCATCAAAGATGATCAGCGGTGCGTTGCCGCCCAGTTCCATAGAGGTTTTCTTTACGGTATCAGCACACTGACGCATCAGCTGCTTACCTACCGGAGTAGAGCCCGTGAATGACAGTTTGCGTACCACCGGGCTGTCAGTCAGAGTCTGACCCACTTCAACCGGACGCTTGGTGGTCACCACGCTGATTACGCCTGCTGGAATACCGGCACGATCTGCCAGTTCCATCAACGCTAGTGCTGACAGTGGTGTATCTTCTGCTGGCTTGATGATCATGGTGCAACCTACAGCCAGTGCTGGTGCACATTTACGGGTGATCATGGCATTCGGGAAGTTCCACGGCGTAATTGCAGCGGTCACACCGATCGGCTCTTTGGTCACAATAATGCGCTTATCTGCTGCGTGAGTCGGAATCACATCACCGTAGGCGCGCTTACCTTCTTCTGCGTACCACTCAATGAAAGAAGCGCCGTACATCACTTCACCAGCGGACTCAGCAATCGGCTTACCCTGCTCGGCAGTCATCAGCACCGCCAGATCGTCTTTGTTTTCAACGATCAGCTCAAACCATTTACGCAGCAGCGCAGAACGTTCTTTAGCCGTTTTCTTTTTCCAGCTCTTGAATGCCACTTCAGCCGCAGCAATCGCCGCCGCAGTTTCTTCTGCACCCAGGTCCGGGACGGTAGCGATCTGCTCGCCGGTAGCCGGGTTCAGTACCGGGTTCACTTCACCGTTCAGGGCATCAATCCACTGACCGTTAACATACGCTTGCTGCTTCAGCAGAGAGGGATCTTTCAGGGTAATCATGAGCTACTCCAACGTATCGTCGCCGTTTTATTATTCATCAAGCTGGCGGCAATATTAAACAGAACTGTAAAGGGTGACACTTTAACTGAGAGAGGGCTCCAATAGAGCCCCCCAAACAGGTAGTTTACGCACATCGCAGACAATCAACGATCAGCCAATAACTTTACCTGTTTTAAGCTGTTCGATCTCATCAGCAGCCAGTCCCAGATCGGACAGCACTTCATCGGTATGCTGTCCGAGTACAGGCGGTGCCGAGCGGTATTTGATCGGTGTTTCTGAGAACTTCACCGGATTCGCCACGCCAGGCACTGTGCCCGCTTGTGGATGTTCCAGCTCGATCTGCATCTGCCGGTGTTTCACCTGCTCGTCTTCAAAGACCTGATCCAGCGTATTAATCGGACCGCAGGGAACCCCTTTGATAGCCAGATTTGCCAGCCACCAGTCACTGCTGTGATGGCTCATCAGCTCCGCCACCAACGGTGTCAGATCAGCCCGATTTTCCACCCGTAGCGCATTGGTTTCAAAAGCCGGATTGGATGCCAGCTCAGGAGCACCGGCCAGATCGCAGAATTTAGCAAACTGACTGTCATTACCCACTGCCAGAATGATATGACCATCCGCCGTTGGAAACGCCTCATAGGGCACAATATTCGGGTGCGCATTGCCCAGACGGGCCGGCGGTTTGCCGCCTACCAGGAAGTTCATCGCCTGGTTGGCCAGGGTCGCCACCTGGACATCCAGCAGCGCCATATCGATATGCTGACCGATACCGGTCTGCTCCCGATGCAACAGCGCCGCTTGTACCGCATTACAGGCGTACAGGCCGGTCATTACATCAGCCAGAGCAACACCCACTTTCATCGGCGTGCCATCCGGCTCACCGGTAACACTCATCAGACCGCCCATGGCCTGAATCATAAAATCGTAGCCGGCGCGGCTGGCATAAGGACCGTCCTGACCAAAACCGGTCACCGAGCAGTAGATCAGCTTCGGATTAACCTGTTTCAGACTGGCGTAGTCGAGCCCGTATTTTTTCAGGCCGCCGACTTTATAGTTTTCCAGTACCACGTCGACATCCGCTGCCAGACGTTTTACCAGTGCCTGCCCCTCGGGTGCTGTGATATCGATAGCGATTGATCGCTTACCCCGGTTGGCGGAATGAAAATATGCCGCATCGGTCGGGTTACCGTCCTGGTCTTTAACGAACGGAGGCCCCCAGCCACGGGTGTCATCCCCGCAGCCCGGACGCTCCACCTTAATCACTTCGGCACCAAAATCTGCCAGCATCTGGCCGGCCCAGGGGCCCGCCAGAATGCGGCTCAGATCCAGTACCCGGATATGGGACAGGGCACTCATAGGCGCAGTCCTTAGAAGAACGCCTGAATGCCGGTCATCGCACGACCCAGAATCAGGGCGTGGATGTCGTGAGTACCTTCATAGGTATTCACCGCTTCCAGGTTCATCACGTGACGGATTACGCCATACTCATCGGAGATACCGTTACCACCGTGCATATCACGGGCAACTCGGGCGATATCCAGCGCTTTACCGCAGTTGTTACGCTTCATCAGTGAGATCAGCTCAACCGGACACTGCTTCTCGTCCATCAGACGACCCATCTGCAGACAGCCCTGCAGACCCAGAGAGATCTCGGTTTGCATATCCGCCAGCTTCTTCTGAATCAGCTGATTCGCTGCCAGAGGACGTTGGAACTGGATACGGTCCAGCGTGTACTGACGCGCAGAAGTCCAGCAGTATTCTGCCGCACCCAGAGCACCCCAGGCGATACCGTAACGGGCTTTGTTCAGGCAGCCGAACGGACCGGCCAGACCTTCAACACCCGGCATCAGGTTCTCTTCCGGTACGAATACGTCTTCCATTACGATTTCACCGGTAACAGATGCACGCAGGGAGAACTTACCTTCGATCTTCGGTGCGCTCAGGCCTTTCATGCCTTTTTCCAGGATAAAGCCACGCACCACGCCGTCCAGTTTGGCCCAGACAACAAAAACATCAGAAACCGGCGAGTTAGTGATCCACATTTTCGCGCCTTTCAGCACGTAACCGCCGTCCACTTTGGTGGCGCGGGTTTTCATGTTGTTCGGATCGGAACCCACATCTGGCTCAGTCAGACCGAAACAGCCAATCCACTCACCGGACGCCAGCTTAGGCAGGTACTTCATACGCTGCTCTTCTGTGCCGTAAGCATAGATCGGATGCATTACCAGAGAAGACTGTACAGACATTGCAGAACGGTAACCGCTATCAACACGCTCAACTTCGCGGGCAACCAGACCGTAGCAAACGTGGTTTACTTCAGCACCGCCATACTGCTCCGGCAGGGTGGAGCCCAGGAAGCCCAGCTCGCCCAGCTCCTGCATAATTTCGGTGTGGAATACTTCGTTACGGTTAGCTTCCATCGCCCGCGGCAGCAGCTGACCCTGGCAGTATTCATAGGCGGCGTCGCGCACCATACGCTCTTCTTCGGTCAGTTGTGTTTCCAGTGAGAAAGGATCTTCCCAGTTAAATGCAGGCTTCATAGAAGATTTGCTCATTGCACATGCCTCTTTATATGTTTATCTGCAGCTCAGGGGCTTTGCCGCCCTGAACCGCTATATTCGTCCCAGAACAATAACCGCATAATGTTCATTATTTTTTACAAAATCAAGCAACACCCTTGTTTGCTTCGATACCTGATTCCGCATGAAAATCCATACTACTACCGGGGGAATTCAGGGGGGAATGCCCCTTAAAGGGTATAAAATAATCAGTGGCAGCCAAGTCCTTGAATTCACTGGTTCTATCGCATGTCTGGTCAGATTTCACCGAATCGCTGAGTGCGCTTTTTTTGACATAGAACAAATGCTACAGATCACTGGCTGTGGCGTGAAAAGATCTGCTAGGATGCAGTTATCTGATGACCCTGACGGAGTTTGTGTGAGACAGCATCTGACCCGGACACTTTATTTTCTGGCTGGCGGCCTGTGTATTCTGCTTGGCCTGATCGGCGTTATTCTGCCGCTGCTACCGACTACTCCGTTTATACTGCTGGCGGCATTCTGCTTTTCCCGCAGTTCAGAACGCCTGCATCAGTACCTGCTGAACCACCGGCTATTCGGCCAGATCATCAGGGACTGGGAAGATTATGGGGTTATTCCTCTGAAAGCGAAAATCATCGGCACCAGTATGATGCTGGTGATGGTGAGCTACCCGCTGATCTTCCGTGACTTCCATATCGGCCTGAAAGCACTGGCCGGCGCCACTGTACTGTTTGCTATCTGGTACGTCTGGTCACGCCCATCCGTACCCGGTAAACGCAAGAAAGCCGAACTGGAAACCCTGGGCTGATATGGCGCAATGCCCGGCATCGGCAAACGGTACCGGGCTACATCGCTTATCAGGCTGACAGTGACTCCGGCTGGCTAATCCGGTACTGGACAACGTCTTCTATGGTCAGCACTGGCATGCCTCTCTGCATAGCAAACTCCACCAACGCCGGTAAACGCATCATCGTGCCATCCGGGTGCATCAACTCACAGAGTACACCTGCAGGCTTCAGTCCAGCCAGAGAGACCAGATCCACGGTACCTTCGGTATGGCCCCGACGACTCAGTACTCCACCTGGCATAGCACGCAGAGGGTAAACATGACCCGGGCGGGCCAGATCATCAGGCTGACAGTCATCGGCAATCGCGGTGCGGATAGTGGTTACCCGGTCCGCTGCTGAAACACCGGTGGTTACACCCACTTTCGCTTCAATTGCTACGGTAAATGCAGTGCCATTGGTGCAGGTATTGTTCTGCACCATCGGCGGTAACTGCAGCTGTTGCAATTTACTGTCTGGCAGAGAAAGGCAAACGATCCCTGTACCTTCACGGATAAGCAGCGCCATCTGCTCCGTTGTGATGGTTTCTGCGGCATAGATCAGATCGCCTTCATTTTCACGATCTTCATCATCCACCAGTATCACACCCTGGCCCTGCGCCAACGCGCTGATTGCTGCTTCGACGCGCTGCTGCGCATCACCGAAAGGGGTCAATAGAGACTGATTCATGGTAAGTCCTCAATATATTAATACCAGAATCAGGGCGTAGAGAAGCCGGGCAGGCACACGCCGCCCGAAACCGTTCCTGAGAACGGAGGCATACCAAGTGATCCCGCTGCGAAAACAGGGGATGATTCACTTATCCTCTTCCATCCGGACTATAACCGTCGGCTCTGGCCTCTCACCAGATCTGCTAGACCCTGCAGCAATAACTGCAGGCGCTCGCGGGCTCTCCGTCTGCGCCATGCAGCCCGGAATACCGCCGGTGGGGAATTCCACCCCGCCCTGAGAATAAAGTGCCCGAAGGCCGGGCAAGCTTAATCGAATTATTCCTCCCGAAGCAACCATCAGAGATCAGGCAAATAACCCTACGGAATATAAAGATTACCCAAAGTGGTTGATTTAAATCACCTTATTGACTTGAACAAACGCTCAAATGACTGCTAAAACTGGACATTAATTTCCGACGCTTATTTCACTATAGGATTCTGCCTGTGAACTCCATTAGCAAAAAAGCCCTGCTTGGCTATATCGCTGTACTGCTGGTTTCCACGGTTGCTGCACTGATGCTGATCAGTGCCAGTAACGATGTTCGCAGGCATACCGCGATGTTTGTTCAATCCACCCTGCCCTCCATTCAGGCTCTGGAGAGAACCGGCACTCTGATCGATAAGATTCAGAACGCCGCTTACGCGTACTACGGCACCTCCATTAATCGGGAACAGTTCACCAAAACAACCGCTGAGCAGAAAGCAGAGTTGAACGCACTCCTGACCAGCCACCCGGAGCTGACCCGGATTCTGGTGAACACTCCGTTGCAAAGCAATGTTGAAAAAACCTACCCACAGCTACAACAGCTGGAACAGATTATGTCTGCCGGCTCTGTGGACTGGGACGCTGCACGAACCACGCTGACCCGACTCAGTGAGCAGTCAGCACTGGTGCTGGAAAATATCCATGAACTGAAAGTGATGGTTGAGAATCAGGCCAGTGACAGTGCCATGAGCATTGAAGATCAGCTGCAACAGATCGTGACGCTGATTATCGGCATGATCGTACTGATCTTCCTGGCCGCGCTGGCCGCTTACTTCATGACCCGTAAAACCATCGCCCGGCCGATTCAGCAACTGTCTGAAGAACTGGGTAATGTCGCCCGGGACTACGATCTGACAGTATCTCTGAAGCAAACCAGCAATGACGAAGTGGGAGCTGCGGCATCCAGTATCAATGGTCTACTGGCCTCTTTCAAAGTTGCACTGCAGGATGTTTGCGAAGCAACTCAGGGTATCTCTGATTCGGTTCATAACCTGAATGGACAATCGGCAGATGCCGATCACCAGATCGCCTATCTGACCAATAAAATCGACAATCTGGTGGCCCGGATGAGCATCCTGGAAGAGAACATTTTCCAGTGCGTCAGCCGCTCAGAAGAAGCTTCCGCCACCGCTCAGAAAGGTGCTTCGGAAATGCAGCAGGGTAGCCAGGAAGTTGCCCGCACCTCCAGCAGTATCTCCACTCTGGCCAGCGATATTGAACAGACTTCCCAGAAGCTGCTGGAACTGCGCGGTGTCGGCGATAAAGTAACCGGTGTTCTGAATACCATTGCTGATATCGCCAGCCAGACCAACCTACTGGCACTGAATGCCGCTATCGAGGCGGCCCGGGCCGGTGAATCAGGCCGGGGCTTTGCGGTTGTTGCGGATGAGGTGCGAACACTGGCGATCCGTACCCATCAATCCACCGAAGAGATCAACAGCATGCTGGCAGAGATCGTGACAGCGATCACTGACTCCGTTGAACACATGGAAGCGAACAAGAAACAGGCCAGTGCATCAGTCACTCTGGCTGAAAGCACGGTGAACACCCTGTCAGAAATTCAGAACACCATTCTGACGCTGAGTGATACCAGCCTGGAAGTGGCCTCAATTACTGACCAGGCCCGCAACGATGCGATTGAGATCCGCAGCCAGATCGATCAGTTCAAAGAGCTGGGCGAAACGGTTAAGGAAGGTACTCAGGAAACCCGTAATACCTCACTGGGGCTGAACAACCTAGCCGAAACTCTGCACATGCAGGTACAGCGCTTTAAACTCTGAATCCCGGATGGCAGTATCAGGCTTTCCTCCGGAGAGCCTGATATCATTGTTCCATTACCAGGGCAACTGATCCCCATTGGAGTGCCAGAAGGTGCCGCTATTCTGCAACGTCAGACCATCGATACGTTGTGACAGTCGCTCTGCTGCCTGATCTGGCGTGATATCGCCGAAACCACCGATCATCTCAGTACCCACCAGCCCCGGGTGCAGAATCGCAACTGCCACGCCTCGCGGCTTCAGATCATGAGACAGAGACATACCGGCAATATTCAGCGCCGCTTTAGACATCCGGTAACCGTAGCGACCACCGCTGGTGTTGTCTGCGACAGAGCCCATACGGCTGGTGATCAACGCCACTTTGGCGTTATCCGTCAGATTGTCCATCAAAGCTTCAGTAATCAGCAGCGGCGCCAGCGCATTGGTTTCAAACTGTTGACGAATCTGGTTCTGATTAATACGACCCAGCACCTCATCCCGCAGAATTCCGGCATTGTTAATCAGTAGATCAATTCTGATGCCTTCCAGCGCGGATCTCAGGTGCTCAATACCCGCCTGAGAAGTGACCTCGACACCTTCAATCACATTTACACCAAGGCTGTTCAGCGCTTCAGAAGCCTGACGGCAGGCGCCATACACTTCATAACCCCGTGCCTTGTAGAGTTTACAAAAAGACAGACCAATACCCCGGCTGGCACCGGTGATAACGACGGTAGAAGACATGAATTAACTTCCTCAGATGGATTGATGCTAGTGGCTAGTGGCTAGTGGCTAGTGGCTAGTGGCTAGTGGCTAGTGGCTAGTGGC
>JAOXSA010000399.1 GCA_025800245.1 Amphritea sp.
TGGACAAGTACGATATCGCTGAGCAGGTGTCTTACATCTCTACCGGCGGTGGTGCATTCCTGGAGTTCGTGGAAGGCAAAGTACTGCCAGCCGTTGCCATGCTGGAATCCCGTGCTTAATTTGTGAAGCGCATAAAAAAACCGGGCATTGCCCGGTTTTTTTGTGTCTGTGTTCAGCTCAACTGACCGAGGCCTGGTAGATCGATTCAATAGTCAGATCGATCGTCGTAGTGAACTCGTCGTCGTGCTGCTGTGCCGACAGGCCTTCTGTCAGGGCGCGGGAGAAGCTCGCGATCATGCCTTTGTTTTCGGCAAGACGGCGGTTGGATTCATCACGGCTGTAGCCACCGGACAGCGCCACTACTTTGATTACCTGTGGGTGTCCGATGCACTCGGCATAGAAGTTTGCCTGCTCTGGCAGAGTAAGCTTCAGCATAACCAGTTGATCTGCCGCCAACGTATTCAGCTGTGCCAGCAGTTCTGCCTTCAATAGTGCTTCCGCCTCGGCTTTATCCGGGCAGTGAATATCCACTTCCGGTTCGATAATCGGCACCAGACCTGCGGCAATAATCTGCTTGCCCACATCAAACTGCTGAGCAACCACCGCTTTGATACCTTCTGCGTTGGCCCGCTTGATCACCGAGCGCATTTTGGTGCCGAAGACATCCTGATCATTGGCTTTAGCCAGCAGGCTGTCCAACTCCGGCATAGGCTTCATCAGCTGTACGCCATTGGCTTCATCGGCCAGCCCCTTGTCGACCTTAAGAAAAGGTACCACCTGCTTGTTCTGCCACAAAAAGTGGGATGAGGTTTTGCCTTCGATCTCACGGTCCAGAGTGTTTTCGAACAGAATTGCCCCCAGTACCCGTTCACCGGTAAAAGCACTGTTGGTGATGATCCGGGTACGCATCTCATGTACCTTTGCGAACATTGCTTCGTCTCCGGAATATTCGGACGGTTCAACGCCATAAAGGCTCAGTGCTTTAGGGGTGCTGCCACCACTCTGGTCCAGTGCAGCGATAAAGCCGGTCTGATTCTGTACTTTTTCCAGCATTGCCAGCTGAGCCTGTGATGCCATTCTGATTACTCCTGTCATTATTCTGTGTCTTTCTGAAGAGGTATTTGTTTGCTTTGTTTTCCATGGCTTTCCTGCCGCAGAAATACCACTCTGAATCGGCTGTATTTTGTAAGCTTTTTCAGAAAAAAATGCAATTAATAATTATTCTCAATAGCATTGAGGCAGACAGATTGTTTTTCATCACAAAAAGCCGGTTTGCCGACTTTTTTACGAGTTTACGGGGCTGATTCTTGCTGTCCGGATGGTACAATAGCGCATCACTTAACGAGTCAATTCAAGGTAATCTCATGGCACTGATCTCCATGCGTCAGCTGCTGGATCACGCAGCAGAGAACAACTACGGTATCCCGGCGTTTAACGTAAACAACCTGGAACAGATGCGCGCCATCATGGAAGCGGCCAACAAGACCAATTCTCCGGTCATTGTTCAGGCTTCTGCAGGTGCACGTAAGTACGCGGGCTCCAACTTTCTGCGTCATATGATTCTGGCGGCGATTGCCGAATTCCCACACATCCCTGTATGTATGCATCAGGACCACGGTACCTCTCCGGCGATCTGTCAGCGTTCTATCGCGATGGGTTTCTCCTCCGTGATGATGGATGGTTCCCTGATGGCTGACGGTAAAACCCCGTCCAGCTACGAGTACAACGTTGATGTAACCCGTCGTACCGTAGAGATGGCACATGCGTGCGGTGTTTCTGTAGAAGGTGAGCTGGGCTGCCTGGGTTCCCTGGAAACCGGTCAGGCCGGTGAAGAAGACGGCGTTGGCGCAGAAGGTACTCTGTCTCACGATCAGATGCTGACCGATCCGGAAGAAGCGAAAGACTTTGTTGCTAAAACCAACGTTGACGCCCTGGCGATCGCTTGTGGTACTTCTCACGGTGCCTACAAGTTTACCCGTCCACCAACTGGTGACATTCTGGCGATTGACCGCATCAAAGCGATCCATGAAAGCATCCCTAACACGCACCTGGTGATGCACGGTTCCTCTTCTGTACCACAGGAGTGGCTGGCAGTGATCAACGAGTTCGGCGGTGAGATCCCGGAAACTTACGGTGTGCCGGTTGAGCAGATCGTTGAAGGTATCAAGCACGGTGTACGTAAGGTCAACATCGATACTGACCTGCGTCTGGCATCTACCGGTGCGGTACGTCGCTTCCTGGCGGAAAACCCATCCGAGTTCGATCCTCGTAAATTCCTGAAAGTGACCATGGATGCGATGAGCGAGATCGTTACCGACCGCTACGAAGCCTTCGGCGCTGCCGGTCAGGCGGATAAGATCGTACCGATCTCTCTGGAAGATATGGCGGATAAGTACGGCCTGTAAGCTTCTCCAGATAATACTAAAGCGCCTTAGGGCGCTTTTTTATTGTCTGGAGAACAGGCCGTACAGTGGCTAGACCGGCAAGCAAAGCTTGCCTTGCTTGTGGCGAGTAGCGGGAAAAAGCGAAAAGCCGATGTGAGTTATTTCCGGGCAATGATGTTGTTTTGTTGTGGGAGCGGTGCCCTCGCTGCGATCGGATTTCTCTTTGTCCGTTAATCGTCGCGAGGGCGAGCCTTCTACAGGAATCAGTAGCTCGTAGGGTGCAATAGCGTGAGCGTATTGCACCGAGAAGATAAAAGAATGGTGCGTTACAACGCACCCTACAGCGCTAGCGGCTTGCTTATTCCTGATTTGATGCGAATTAAAATTGTCTTTTAGAAAGAAGGCTCTTCTAGCTACCAGCAAGTCGCGTAGCGACGTTCGAGCGAGGCGGGCTTTAGCCCGCCGGTCTAGCCACTGCTAGCTAGCGCTACCGCGGCTAGACCTCTTCCTCCTCAATCACTTCAACTTCTGCCTCTGCGAGTCGCAACCACTCTCTCATGCTAGCTAGCGCTAGCATCCGATCACAATAAGCCTGAAGTTGCTCCGGCAGCTCAACACCGTACCGGGTAAACCGGAATACCACTGGCGCGTAGAAGGCGTCGGCGATGCTGAAGTCGCCATAGAGGAACTGATCTGAGGCGCTTTTTTCCAGGGCTTCGGTCCAGAGTTGGCAGATGCGGTGGATATCTTTCTGTACCGCTTCTGAAATCTCGAAGTTGTCGATAAAGCGGCGGCAGTTCATTGGCACTTCGTGGCGCAGGTCGTTAAAGCCTGAGTGCATTTCGGCGCAGCTGCTGCGGGCGTGGG
>JAOXSA010000430.1 GCA_025800245.1 Amphritea sp.
ATGCTGCTGCCCTTGAGGCCGAGCAGGCAATGATTCACCGGCTCGAAGTGTTCACCGATAATGTGCAGCTGAGTTTTGGGCATCAGCCGGTAGATCTCTTCTACCCGGCCTGCGGTAGAGTTCTCCAGCGGGATCATCGCCAGACGGGCTTCGCCTCGCTCCACCATAAACATCGCATCGACAAATGACTCGCAGGCAAACGGTTCCATATCCGGGAAAACCCGGCGGCAGGAAAGGTGAGAATACGCGCCCTCGTGGCCCTGATAGGCGATGATGTTTGATGATGGTGACATGGTCACTCCACTGCTGGTAAAAAATGAGGCCGATATTATGTCGCAGCTGTCTTCAATATGGGAGTGAGAAGACCGATATTTTTCAGTAATATTGCCGCTCGATTTAATTGTAGAGCATCAAAATGACTCCGGAACGTAAAGCCAAACTGATCCGAACCCTGCAGCATCGTCAGCCAGACCTCAGTCTGATTACCGATCAGGTACATAAGCCTCGCAATCTGGCTGCGTTGATCCGTACCTGTGATGCAGTAGGAATTCAGGAGATTCATGCGGTTATCCCTAAGGAAGGCTACCGTTACCGGGGCACTACATCGGGAAGTGATCGCTGGATCAACACGATTCATCATCCTGAATGTGAAGATGCTGTGGCTGCGGTGAAAACTAAAGGGATGAAAATCTACGCCGCACACTTTTCTGAGCGGGCGGTGGATTATCGCGAGGTTGACTACACTCAGCCCTGCGCCGTGTTAATGGGGGCGGAAAAGTGGGGAGTCAGTGACGCTGCCGCCGACATGGCTGATGAGCATATCCTGATTCCGATGATGGGCATGGTTGAATCACTCAATGTTTCCACCGCGGCGGGTATTATTCTGGTGGAAGCGCAGAATCAGCGTCTGAAAGCGGGTATGTACGAAGAATGCCATATCGGCGAGGTTGAATTCCGGGAGACAATGTTTGCCTGGGGTTATCCCGATCTGGCGGAGTATTGCTATGTCAACGGTCTGGACTATCCGCCGATGACCGAAGACTATGAGCTGGTAGATCCATCGGCCTGGTATAAATCGGTTCGTGAAGGTGTTGCGTCTACCCGTGAGTGGCCAGGAAAACAGAATTTGTCATTTGATGCAGATGACAGCACCGACAATTCTTAATTCCTGCGAAAAGATGATAAACTGCTGCTGATACGCAGTTTTCAGGTCTGAAACGGATTTCAGGTTACAGGAAAATAGATAAGATCTGTCATATCAGTTGTTGCATATTGTCGGAGAATCGGGGGAGATTCTGGCAGATGAAGCTACACTGCACTGAGCATGGACAGGGAAAACATGATTAGAATGAAATCGGATTTCACATACAGAACATTTCGGTCGGGCGCTGTCTCTTGCCTGGCTGCATTATTGCTGATGCCATTCAGCGTCCATTCTTTAGCCAACGATGATTGCTATAGCTCATTTGATGAGGCGGACTATAGCGATGCACGGGAATATTGTCAGTCGATTGCCGAGCTGGGAGATGCACGCGCCGCTTTTTTACTGGCGACCATCTATTACCAGGGGCTGGATGTTCCTGTTGATGATCAGCGAGGGCTGTTCTGGGATGAAGTTGCCGCAGAGAAAGGGCATCCGGAAGCGGCATACCGTTTAGCGCTGGCTTATCAGTTGGGGCAGGGGGTCTCTCAGAGTAACACTCAGGCGCGTCGTTGGTATATGCAGGCCGCGCTGGCCAGGCATCCGAAAGCACAGAAACAGCTGGGGGCGATGTTTGAGACCGGTATCACCGGTGAGGTGAATCTTGAAAAAGCCTTCGAGTGGTATCTGAAAGCAGCCCGTCAGGGATTGGCCGACGCACAGCTGCGCGCCGGTACCATGCTGCTCGAAGGTGTTGGTATCGAGAAAGATGAAGCGCATGCACAGCACTGGATTCGTAAAGCGGCCGAGGCAGGGAATGCTAATGCTCAGGTCGCGCTGGGGGTCATGCTGGTACAGATTGATCCGGCTGAAAGTGTCAGTTGGTATAAGAAATCAGCGCACCAGGGTAACGGTCTGGCGATGCAGAATCTGGCGTCAATGTACTACACAGGAGAAGGCGTTGATAAAAACCATCCTCTGGCACTTGAGCTGGCACAGCGTGCGGTCAGCGCCGGGAACATGGCTGCAAAGCCCCTATTGAGCCGGATTCAGCTAGAGGAGCAGCAACAGAGAATTGCCGACCTGCAGGCTGAGAAACAACGCCTGAGTGTTCAGTTGGCGCAGATACCTTCTCAGACCGTAGTTGGAGAAGTAGCTGCAGAAGATGTTACCCCTGAACCGACCGAAACTCTTGCACTGATCTCAATGCCGGAGCCAGCGGCGGGTCACTCTGAGGTGATCACCACCGATCTTGTTTCAGCCCGGGCTGATAATGGTCTGGACAAGGTTCAGCTGGCAACAGTCACTGCAGCGGAAAATCCTTTCTTGCTGCCGGACGGCTGGATTATGGGGCAGTCCAAAAAGTCTTACACGATTCAGCTGACCAACGGCCCGGATGAAGTGGGTATTCATAAATACATTCAGCAGAAGCGCTTGCCTGAAGAGGTTCGTTATTACCGTACCCGGCGTGATGCAGGTGTGTTTTACGTCCTGATATACGGTGAGTACCCCAGTGTTGCCTCTGCCCGGGAGGCGCTTAAATCATTGCCTGCTGCTGCACGGCGAGATCATTGGATTCGCAATATCAGTACCTTGCAGAAACACTATCGTCAGCCATAGCTGAAGAGTAGCGACCAGATTCAGATCAGGGAAACAGATAAGCTGGAACAGTCATGACACGATCATTGATTACTCTGTTGTTGTTCGTATCTTTTAGCTCCGGAGTTCAGGCTGCACCGCAACTGCAGTTATGCCGGGATCTTTCACAGGCGGGTAAACTCAGCGAAGCGCTGCAGCATTGCCAGCCTCTGGCTGAACAGGGAGACGGTGAAGCCAGTTTCTGGTTATCGAATATTCACACCCTGGGTATCAACGGTCAGGCACCGGATCTGGATAAAGCACTGGCGGAATTAACCCGCGCTGCAGAAGCCAATTATGGTCCCGCCTGCTTCAATCTCGCTTCACTGTATGATCGGGGTGAATTATTTGAACGGAGCCCGCGTACCGCATTCCACTGGTATCTGCGAGGGGCTGAAGCAGGCCATGTACCGAGTCAGGCTCAGACCGGTAATGCTTACCTCAAAGGTGTCGGTACTGAGATTGATTTCGATCAGGCGAGAATATGGCTGACCAAAGCGGCTGAAGCTGATGATCAGGGGGCACAGATAACTCTGGCGATTCTGGTCCGGGCAACGGAGCCGCAGTTGAGTATGTTCTGGTATCAGAAAGCTGCTCAGCAGGGCAACTCCTTTGCTTTTCATGAGTTGGCGGAAATATATGCCGATGGATTACTGGGACAACAGCAGGATCTCCCTAAAGCGATTCTCTACGCTCGTAAGAGTGTTCGGTTAGGCCGCAGTGCCAGCCAGTTCCTGCTTGATCAGTTGTTATTACGTCAGCATCAGGAATCCAAAGTACCGGTGAAACCGGTACCACAAGCTGTAACTGCAGTGGAATCTGTAGCACCACAATCTCAAGCTCCACAATCACAAACGCCACAACAGCCGCAGATTAAAACCGCGCCAACTACGAATGTTCGTGTGACAGAACCATCGCAGCCAGGATTGCGTGACGAAGCCTGGCTGATGGCGCAGCCACCTGAACGCTATGTGGCTCAGTTGATTCAGCTAAGTCGGGAAACCGCAGTCCGGCAGTTTATTAAGGACAATGCTTTGCAGGGCAAAGTGGATTATTTCCGGGCCCGTACCGGTGCCGGAAATGTTTATGTAGTGCTCTATGCAGAAACCGCTGCTGACCGTTCATCTGCGCTAAAATTGACTGAAAGGCTGCCTGAAGCGATCAGCAAAGGGGTCTGGTTACGACGATTCGGTGCGATTCAGAGCAGTTTTGTTCCCGTAGAGTAAGTCTGGGCGGCATTTTGCCCAGGGTCAGGATGCGAAAAAAGGATTTTTGATGTACGCAATTGTTCAACAGAGACAAGCCGGATGGATCGGTACGTTTTTCCAGATCGTTGTCGCAAGTCTGTGTCTGGCTTTGCCTGCCGGTGCTGCCACGATCGATGATTGTCGTGCAGCCATTGCAGATAAGCATCGGTTAACGGCTTATGAAACCTGTTTACCACTGGCTCAGGTAGGGGACCCTGATGCCGCCTTTCTGGTGGCCGGGCTCTATGCCATGGGAGTAGATCTGCAGGGTCAACAAGCCGCACCGGATCTTAAGACTGCGGTTAAATGGTTGCGCATCGCGGCTGAAAACGGCCATGGTGAAGCGATGTATAACCTGGGCATTGCTTATCATCACGGTAAGGGGGCCAGAAAGGATCTACAGGAGGCGATCCGGATCTATCGGAAGGCCGCTGAGTTGGGTAACGGTAAGGCTATGCGCAATCTCGCTACTCTGTACGAAACCGGTCAGGGAGTTGAGCAGGACCTGGGTAGCGCGTTCACACTTTATGAACAATCCGCTCAGACCGGTTTACCTGACAGTCAGTTGAAAACAGCCTTAATGTTACTCAGTGGGGAAGGGGTTGTCGCTGATCCTATCAAGGCTCGTTTCTGGCTCAATCTTTCTGCGGCTAATCATAATCCTACAGCACAGCTGACACTGGGAGTGATCCTGGCGGAAACCGAACCTGCCACCAGTATCTACTGGTACCGTAAGGCAGCGCGTCAGAACAATCCTTACGCGGCCCACAATCTGGCGCTGATCTACTATCAGTCACTGACGCTGAAGGATCTGGTGCTGGCGCTGGCTTATGCCGATAAGAGCCTTGAGTTGGGGAATGAAAAAAGCCGGGAACTGTATCAGATGATACTCCGGGATCTGCAAAGCCCGGGTGCGGTGCTTAAAACTGCCACAGTTAAGA
>JAOXSA010000453.1 GCA_025800245.1 Amphritea sp.
GTAGCTAGGAAAAAGGCGATTTCGGCGAGACAGATGTGAAAAATAACAGACTCCGCATGCTGCTGGATTTGACACGTTGCAGATGCAACATTCAGACATGAGAACAGGCGAATTTTCAGGGCTGCGACAATTTGTTGTGAATGTAGCTGTACCAGAGAAAGCCAAATCCCCATCATAGCCTTATCAGAGTCGAAGAATAAAGTCGTGAGAATGGGAAGCAATACTGATGATGTGAGGATATGCGACTCTAGGAGACAACCGGGCCAGACAGCGAGACGTGAAGCAATGCGGGCATGTGGAGAAAGAGTGAGAAAATACATTCCCGTCAATATGAGGGTGACACCCAAATAATGAGTGCTAGCGCTAGTGGTTCAGTGGAGCAAAGAGCAACATGAACGAGGAGAGAAACAGCACAGCTGTCCTGTTGTAAGGCAGCAGGAAGTGCAGGACGCCATCATGCCGTACATAAAAAACGGCGCCTTGTTCAGCTATAACGAAGTCGTCCTGCAGACGATGTTGTGCGGCAGCAGCGACGCCGCAGTTCGCCGTGAACAAGATGCTGGAGCTGAGACAAGGCAGACTGGCGATACGTCGGCCAGAACGACGAGGAAGCCGGCACTGAATATCA
>JAOXSA010000462.1 GCA_025800245.1 Amphritea sp.
CGCTTAGAGATGTCTTCGTTGTTTACGTCTGGGTCAGCAATCATTGGCTCGTCGATTGCGTCCAGGTCAACAACCAGCTCAGCGTAGTACTTAGCGTTGTCGTCTGGAGCCAGCGCAGGCGCTTCGCCAGATTTAACTTCAGCGATACGCTTGTCAGCCAGATCGATCAGACCCTGCAGCATACCTGCTTCGTTTTCCATGCCTTTGTCGATCATGATCTGGATACGGGACTTAGCCAGTTCCAGAGACTGGATCAGCGTTTCATCAGTAGAGATACAGATAGACGCTTTCGCTTTCATTTCTGCAGTCCAGTCAGTGAACGTGAACGCCTGGTCAGCCAGCAGAGTACCGATCTGTACTTCGATTACACGGCCCTGGAATACGTTTTCACCAGCGAACTTCTTCAGCATCTGCGCCTGAGTAGCGTGTACGATGTCACGGAAGTCCATGTGTGGCTTCATAGAACCTTTAAAGGTTACTTTTACAGACTCTGGGATTGGCATTGCTGCTTCACCCGTCGCCAGTGCGATCGCAACCGTACCGGAGTCAGCACCGAACGCAACACCTTTAGACATACGGGTGTGAGAGTCACCACCGATGATGATCGCACGATCGTCAACAGTGATGTCGTTCAGTACTTTATGAATAACGTCAGTCATTGAGTGGTAGACGTGTTTCGGGTCACGTGCAGTGATTACGCCGAACGCGTTCATGAATGCCATCAGCTTAGGCGTGTTTGCCTTAGCTTTGTTATCCCATACAGACGCGGTGTGACAACCAGACTGGAATGCACCATCAACGCTTGGTGAGATTTTAGAAGCAGCCATTGCTTCCAGTTCCTGACAAGTCATAGGACCAGTAGTGTCCTGAGAACCTACGATGTTCACTTTAACGCGAACGTCAGAACCAGTGTGCAGAGGCGTAGAAGAAGCCACGCCAACAGCGTTGCGGTTGAAGATCTTCTCAACAGCTGTCAGGCCCTGGCCTTCGTGAGAGATCTCTTTAGACTGTGCGTAAACTGCTGGCGCTTCAACGCCCAGCGTTTCAGCAGCAAACGTCTGCAGTTTCTTACCGAATGTTACCGCGTAAGAACCACCTGCTTTCATGAATTCAACTTTTTGTGGTGTGAAAGCATCAGAGATATCAGCCAATTCTTCGTCGCCGTTGTACAGCTTCTTAGCTTTAGTATCGATCGTCAGAACTGTACCTGTCGCAACAGAGTATGCTTCTTCAAGTACTGGGTCGCCGTTAGCATCACGAACAACTTCGCCGTTAGCGTCAGTTTTCTTAACCCAGTTTTTCAGGTCAAGACCGATACCGCCAGTTACACCAACAGTTGTCAGGAAGATAGGCGCGATACCATTAGTACCCGCTACAACCGGCTTGTTGTTTACGAACGGAATGTATGGAGAAGTTGGCTCACCTGCCCACAGTGCAACGTTGTTTACACCAGACATACGGGAAGAGCCTACACCCATGGTGCCTTTCTCAGCGATCAGCATCACTTTAGCGTCTGGGTTGTCTTCACCCATCTTCTTAATTTCTTGCTGAGCTTCTGGAGAGATCATGCACTTGCCGTGAAGTTCACGGTCAGCACGGGAGTGAGACTGATTACCCGGAGACAGTAGGTCAGTAGAGATATCACCCTCTGCTGCGATGTAGGTGATAACCTTAATCTTCTCTGGAATGTCATCCAGCTTAGTGAAGAATTCAGCTTTTGCGTAACTTTCCAGGATATCTTTAGCGATCGCGTTGCCCGCTTTAAAAGCGTCAGCCAGACGCGTAGTGTCTGCGTCGTACAGGAATACCTGAGACTTCAGAACTTCGCCTGCCGCTGCAGCCTGAACATCATCAGACAGCGCAATATCCAGCAGCGCTTCAACAGAAGGGCCGCCTTTCATGTGAGACAGCTGTTCCAGAGCGAACTCGGCAGAGATCTCTGCAACAGTTTCATTACCCAGAACGATATCTTTCAGGAAAGCCGCTTTAACGCCGGCTGCCGGAGTCGTACCAGGCAGAGTGTTGTAGATGAAGAAGTTCAGAGAAGCTTCGCGATGCTCATTACCCGCGTCTTTAATCTGAGCGATGATTTCAGAAAGTAGCTCAGCGCTATCAATCGGTTTAGGATTCAGGCCAAGGTCGTTTTTACGAACCTCGATTTCTTCTAGGTAGTCAGAATAGTAACTCATAGCTTCAAGCGTCTCGTCTCAATTAAATCTAGTTATGATTCATTTACGGATTATAAAAAAAAAGTCATAAGTAGCTCAATGAAAACCCCATTCATCGAACCTTATAGTGGATATAACTGAAAAAAATAGTACTAAAATCAACGCGTTTTAGATGGTATACATTGGTTGTATGTGTAGATTTATTTAGAAATACGAGAAGTAAATCCCTGGCATTGAAAACAATAATCATTTAACTGAATACTTAATACTCAATCAGGCCTTAAATAAACTGAGTCAGTTGTATTTTTATAACCCAGCAAACTTAACGACTCCCGTTTTATCATAATTAAGCCAACGATCAGCCATCCGAACTATACCCTGTTATTACCCTGTCATTTCCGGCGTTCTCTATTCAGCAGGCAATCCAGCAGACAATCACTTCATCCTTTATCAGCCTTCATCTGCCAGCCATTTTCTACTCCGGACACTGCAGCAGTTTTCGAAACTATTAATTCTTCAACCAAAACTTTTCTGCCCCTCCTGCTTTCAAGACGCTTGCTTAACAGAGCTTCCAAGCTGTTCAAAAAAGCTCATCAACACTAGCAAATAGTCTAAGAATGTATGTAATTTAGACTAAAGTATGCCGATATTGCTTGATTTAAGGTGTCTTATCGCTAACATTGTCGACAATCCTGAAAACTAATAATTCATATTGCAGGAAATAGCGGTTCGCTTGACGGCTGAATATATGACTGGCTTGAAGACCGGACAGCTCCAACGATGACCGGAGCCCCGTGAAACAGTTGTAGATTCAGAAACGTCCCATCTGCGTGAGGTATAAAAATGACAAGCTCTATCGATTTCGATCCATCCAGTTCTGTTAAAACACTCCCGGGAACAGCACACAGCTACCACAGCCTTCCAGATACCGCTGAACAGTTTGGTATCAATCTTGATCAGTTGCCTTTTTCTCTGCGCCCAATCCTTGAAGGCATCGCCCGCAATGTTGGTCAGAATAGCGTAACTGCTGAGCAGGTTAAGGCGCTGGGCGGCTGGGCAGAACACCAGGGTAAAGAGCCGATCGAAATTCCCTTCACCGCAGGTCGCGTCATTATGCATGACCTGAGTGGCACACCGGCTATTGTTGATTTCGCCGCTATGCGCTCTGCGGTACAGCGCATGGATCTGGACCCGGCTATTATTGAGCCTCTGGTACGTGCCGATCTGGTCATCGATCACACGGTTACTATGGACAATACAGGCAGCCCTGCTTCACTGAGAATCAATGGCGAGCTGGAAGCTGAACGAAATAAAGAGCGTTACGCATTCCTGAAATGGGGCGCGCAGGCATTCGAAACAATCCGTATCATTCCGCCGCAGACCGGTATTGTGCACCAGGTTAACCTGGAATATCTGGCACAGGGTTATCTCGACATCAAAGGGCTGATGGTACCGGATACCCTGATCGGTATGGATAGCCACACGCCGATGGCTAACGCGCTGGGCATTGTTGGCTGGGGTGTTGGCGGTATTGAAGCCGGGGCATCCATGCTGGGTCAGCCGATGCAGATGCTGGCACCCGAAGTTGTCGGTGTTGAGCTGACAGGCGCACTCAGAGAAGGTGTTACCGCAACAGACCTGGTGCTGACAATTACCGAAATGCTGCGCAACTTCCCAGGCGGCGTTGTTGGTAAGTTTGTTGAGTATGTTGGTGAAGGCTGTGCCAACCTGTCTCTGCCAGACCGTGCCACTATCGCCAACATGTCTCCGGAATATGGCGCAACCATGGGCTTCTTCCCATTCGACGAGGTATCTGCTAACTACATGAGAGCGACCGGCCGGGATGGAGATCTGCCACTGGAGTTCTACAGAGCACAGAATATGGCGTGGAAACAGGGTCAGGCTCTGCCACGCTACACCGATCTGCTTAAGCTTGATCTGTCTACCGTTGAGCCTTCTGTTGCTGGTCCGAAGCGACCGCAGGATCGCCTGCCACTGGCCGAGATTGGCAACGTATTCAGAAAAGCCGCCGCTGAAGGCGAGCGTAACCCTGAAGTCGTTACAGTGACGCCGATGAAGGCGGACGAGGCGGGTATTTTCGTTGCCCAGCCTGAACGTGAGCTAAAAGACGGCGATATCGTGATTGCGGCGATCACCGCTTGTACCAACACTTCTAACCCAGGCCTGCTGATCGCGGCCGGCCTGCTTGCGAAGAAAGCCAACGAACTGGGTATGAAAGTACCTGATGGCGTGAAAACATCTCTGGCTCCGGGATCACCGGTTGCGACCGACTTCCTGACCAAAGCAGGACTGCAACAACATCTGGATGCCCTGGGCTTTAATACCGCTGGCTATGGTTGTACAACCTGTGTAGGTAACTCCGGCCCGCTGGCGCCTAGCATCGAAGAAGCACTGCAGAACCACGACATTATCGCTGCATCTGTTCTGTCCGGTAACCGTAACTTTGAAGGCCGAGTACACCCGGATGTTGATACCAATTTCCTGATGTCACCACCACTGGTTGTGGCGATGGCGATGGCAGGTAACGTCAATATCGACGTTACTACGCAGCCAATCGGCCAGGACGCTACAGGTGATGATGTTTACCTGAAAGATATCTGGCCAAGCAACGCTGAAATCAGTCAGACCATGCTGGAATGTATGGACCCGAAAGCGTTCCGTGAAACCTATGAAAACGCACTGGATGGCCCGGCCACATGGCAGAATCTGGAATCCCCTACCGGCCCTGTTTATGACTGGGCACCGGATTCTACCTACATTCAGGAGATCTCTTTCTTCGATGGATTCTCACTGGAAACCCCGGCAGATTCATTAAACAACATCTCTGCAGCGCGCATGCTGGTGATGTGTGATGACAACACAACAACCGACCATATTTCACCGGTAAGCCGTATCCGCCCGGATTCACCTCCAGGGGAATACCTGAGTTCACAGGGTGTTGCAGACGAAGATATGACATCCCTGGGTGCTCGCCGTGGTAACCACCATGTCATGCTACGCAGTATTTTCGGCAACGTAAAAGCCCGAAACCTGCTGCTACCAGGCACCACAGGCGCAGTAACGAATTATTACTCGGCTGACAGCGCTCCGGCACAGATGTCTATTTACGATGCAGCTGAACGTTACCGTGAAGAAGGTACGTCAACTGTTGTCTTCGGTGGCAAGCTGTACGGCACAGGCTCATCACGGGACTGGGCTGCTAAAGGCCCTGCGCTGCTGGGTGTTAAAGCGATTATCGCCGAGAGCTTTGAGCGTATCCACAAATCCAATCTGGTGGGTATGGGTGTACTGCCTCTGCAACTGCCAGAAGGTGTAACACGCGCCTCTCTGAATCTGGATGGTACTGAAACCTTTGATCTGAATGGTATCGATACCCTTGAGCCTCGGGGTGTTGTAAGCCTGACCATAAACAGAGCCGATGGCTCATCACAGCAGCTGGAATTGACCTCTCGTGTCGACACTTCATCTGAACTGGATCAGATCCGTCACAAAGGTATTCTGCCAATGGTTCTGCGGGATATTATCGCCTCTAATACATAAGCCCCCGGGCAGAGGCAGGTAATAATAGCGGCCGGCTCAACGCCGGCCATTACAGAACATCGATTATCAATGATCTGAGCAGGCATCCCGAACCTGTTTCAGAAAGTGACCAGGGCGAAATACACCCAGGTCAGCGACAACTAAAAAAACCGCTACCCAGTGAATCGCAGCGCTAATTACCTTAAGTGAACTGCCTTGTATCTGGTGGCGGTTTTTTATTAGCTGCAGCAGGGACAAGAATTTCGTAAAGAACTATCAAGATTACACTTCAGAGGTATACAGCCAGCACCTGAGCACTGATACATTCAGTATTCTGATCACGCAGGAGCAGCGCCTTGGACAGTTCACAGTACTTTTACCGCAATGTTGTCTTCACACGTCGGAATGGCAAAGTAGCATTAGCCGATATTCATAATCCAGACCATACCACCGAGCTGGAAGACTGGCTTGGCCTGGTTATATCTCTGGCTGATGGCAAGCATACTCTGCAACAGCTCACTGAATTTATTGCTACGCAATATCCAGCCTCTGTGCCGGTTAATCTTCAGGACACCATAGAATCTGTCATTCAGAGACTGACTGAGGGAGAACTGATTAAGCTGACCGATCAACCTGTTGAACTCCCCTATTATCTCTCTCAACCGATTGAGCAACTGAACCCAGACGTAGCTAAGCGGAAGATGCATGAAGATGGCTACACTCAGCACTGACCGGCAAACCAGAGCCGAATGTAAAATCGCCTTTATTCCTATCGATTTTGTGCAATACTGATACTGAGAAAACCGCAGTATCTCCTTAATTTTTATAAGGAAAATGCATGAAAAAGCCTGATTTCCCTGCCGATGAAGCAACCCGTCTCGAATCATTGCGAGCATTACAGGTTCTGGATACTGACGCTGAGGAGCGGTTTGATCGCCTGACCCGTCTTGCGCAACGGATGTTTAATGTTCCGATCGCCCTGGTCAGTCTGGTTGATACAGACAGGCAATGGTTTAAATCGGCAGCAGGACTCGATGCCCCGGAGACCCCAAGAGATATATCTTTCTGCGGTCACGCAATCCTTGGTGATGAGGTCTTCACAGTCAACGACGCCAGCAAGGACCTTCGCTTCAGCGACAACCCTCTGGTTACCGACGATCCCAACATACGCTTTTACGCCGGCTGTCCGCTCAAAGCGCTGGATGGCAGCAAGCTGGGAACCCTCTGCCTGATCGACAGAAAACCCCGACAGATGAGCCAGGGCGATATCGAAGCACTGCAGGATCTGGCTGGCATGGCTGAAAAAGAGCTCGCTGCTACCCAACTGGCTACTCTGGATGATCTGACTATGATCAGTAACCGCCGCGGGTTTACCCTGCTGGCGGATAAAGCGCTACAAATGTGCGCCAGAAACGGTTTACCTGCCACACTATTGTATCTGGACCTGAATAATTTCAAGCTGATCAATGATACTCACGGACACTGCGAGGGCGATCGGGCACTGCTGGCCTTTACCGAGCTGGTTAAATCAACATTCCGGGAATCGGATATTTTTGCCCGCCTGGGTGGCGATGAGTTCTGCATCCTGCTTACCGGCACTGACGCGGCACAGGCAGAAGATTCTGTTGCCCGACTACGATACCGGACCCATGATTTTAACGATCGACTGCAGGAGAACTATCTACTCTCTTTCAGCACCGGATTACTGGAGATCGACTTCAGCGACACCCCTTATGATATAGAGTCGCTGATCTGTCAGGCAGATAAGCTGATGTACCAGGAAAAGCAGCAGAAAAACTGACTGCCTCTAAACAAGCCTGCTTAAACCACGTAAAATCAGACTTTGAAATTAATCTGCCGGAGTTGTTATGAGTCTCGAAGATGTTGATAAGCCAGTAACCAAAGATGATGAAACCGCACAAACCAAGAATGGTTTCCTGGCTCTGGTTTCAAAAATGGTTTTCGACGAACAACTGCCTGTCCGTTTCATGTACAAGACTGTGCCCGCTCACCTGAATGACACAGGCTGGCGTATGTATACCGGATACGAAACACCGGAATATCTGGAAGATGAAGCGGTTAATATGATCGCTGTACCCGTCGAAAAGATCACCAGCATGGATCCCTCAATGGTGGAGCTGGTTGAGTACAACGCCGGCACCGTGTGGGAACGCACACCAGAATCAGAAGGCTGGGAACGGGTCTATGACTTCAAAATCCCTGCAGAAAACGTCGAAGTAAACATCACCAACGATGTGGAACAGTTCAAGCACTGATCTAAGTAATTATTTATAAGCACTGGATTTATCTTCACTGCTTATTTCTTTACCCCGGCTTGAAATCTTTCTGACGATCCTCATTAAGTAATACAACAGGTGCTCATGGGAGGCCTGTTCTAACCCGCCTGATCATTGTGATAGGCACACACCGTATTGCTTTATGAGGATATATCTATGCGTCAGTTTGACCTTTCTCCGCTGTACCGCTCCGCTATTGGCTTTGACCGTCTGGCTTCCATGCTGGATAACGCCAGTCGTAATGAGCAGAACCAGAATGGCTACCCACCGTACAATATTGAACTGATCAACGAACATGCCTATCGCATCACCATGGCGATCGCCGGTTTCAGCAAGCAGGAAGTCAGCATCCTTACCGAACACAACATGCTGACTGTTACAGGTACCAAACAGCCGGAAGAAACGGAACGCCAGTACCTTTATCAGGGCATCGCGGCCCGTGGATTTGAACGTAAATTCCAGCTGGCTGACCATGTAAAAGTGACCGATGCCACTCTCGAAAATGGCTTACTGCATATCGACCTGGTGCAGGAAATTCCAGAAGCGATGAAGCCCCGTACAATTGAGATCAGCTAAACAGAGCAGATCAGGAGTCAGGTACTTGCCTGACTCCATGCTATAACTCCAACTGCTGACGATACAAATCCGCCATCTCAGTATCAAAACAACAGAATATTACCCGCTCAGGTGTTGAACCGTCTTCGATTCCACTGAGCGCAGAACTGACACTGTCACAGGCAATTTTTACAGCCTGTTCTCTGGGATAGCCATAAATACCGCAGCTTATGGCTGGAAAGGCGATACTTCTGAGGTTATGTTCCTGAGCCAAAGCGATCGAATTCAGATAACAGTCGCGCAACTTCTTCGCTTCATCAACACCGCCCCCCTGCCAGACCGGCCCGACAGTATGAATCACATAACTGGCAGGCAGGTTATAACCACGGGTCAGCCTGGCCTGCCCTGTAGGACATCCATCCAGCATCCTGCATTCGGTCAGAAGCTCAGGACCTGCCGCCAGATGTATGGTGCCATCCACCCCACCACCGCCCAGCAGAGTACTGTTGGCAGCATTGACGATTACATGAACTTTCAGAGTTGTAATATCGCCAGTCATCACCTCAATACTGGTTTTCATTCGCTTATCTTCACCGCCTGGTAGGTAAAACACTCCATTTCATCACTCCAGAAGTCCGGAGCGATCCCTGCTTTTTGCTTAAGCCGCTCAACAAACTGACCCGGTTCGGGCAACTGCTCCCACACCGATGGCAGAAAGGTCGCCTGCCGACCACCCAGTGAAAGTATTAAACCGTACACGTCAGGCCTGATAGTCTTGAGCAGCTCCGCCTCGCCGGATACATTCAACCGAACCGGCTCAGTCAGCACCGAGATCTCTATATGGATCAATGCTGTTTCCGTGAACGAGACCGGATCGAACCGTGGGTCATTATATGCAGCCTGACAGGCGTAACGCGCAACAGCCTGGTACAAAGGCAAACCGGCCTTTAAAGTGCCGATACAACCTCTTAGCTGTCCTGCAATACGCAGTGTTACAAAACAGGCCCGATTCTGCCTGAGCTCAGCCGGAACAGAATCACCCAGTGCCGCAATCGCGTCCTCCGGCGCAGCCGAACAGATTGAATCTCTGGCTAGCTTCAGTAACAGCTTTGAATCCGATTCAGTGTAACGCTCAACAGAAGGCATATGCCGCGTACCCCACCACCCGATCATGACTTCCCGCAGTGTCACCGGAATTACAGGCTGCCAGTTTTTCCGCGCGGAGACCCAGCCGTTTCGCGGCAGCCAGTAAACCATTTACCGCATAACAGCCACAGGCCTGCTCAGGTAAGAGCGTTGGCTGTAGCTGCTCAATATTCTGCATTGTTAACTGATCGATTTCACAGGCACTGCTGTAATCATGGAAATGGCTCAGATCCGAGCTGACAATCACAAGGCTTTCGTTGTTTCGGAGCAGTTGCTCCTGAAGATCAGCAACCTGTTCTGCAGAACTCTGCCCTACAGCTATTGCGACAATAGGTAATTCGGAACCGATACGTTGCAGGAAAGGTAACTGCACCTCAAGACAGTGCTCCTGATTGTGCGCCCTATTGTCATAGCCGGCGGCTCCACTCTGAACCAGGGTTTCCGAGAAGCGCCGGTCAACCTCCAGCAGTCCAAGCGGCGTCTGCCATTCATCAGCATCAAGAACGGCCATGCCCTTCAGGAGAAACCGGTGAGAAGGTCCCAGCAGGACAATACGCTGATATACATTCAGAGAAGCACGACAACGATTGTAAGCGCGTGCAGCTATTGCACCGGAGTAGATTAAGCCTGCATGGGGAACAATCAGCGCCCGGGGCGTATCGCCAGCCTGACGATGCTGATCAAGCAAGCCATCAACCAGCTCACAGAGTTCGACCGGGTCTTCCGGGTAAAACAACCCGGCCACGGCAGATTGCTTCATTCTCATATACACTTCCAGTCAGGTTCTGTCTGAATTATAGCCGTGCCTGATCAGGAAACATTGATGAGTGTTAACAGTTTGCATCCTACCCGTTACTGGCACCCACTGGAGAACGGTAAGATTCAGTGCGATGTGTGTCCGCATCATTGCCAACTGAGCGAAGGTAAGCGTGGCCTGTGCTACGTTCGCGGCCGCGAGAACGACCAGATTGTGCTTCACAGCTATGGCCGGTCGAGCGGTTTCTGTATCGACCCGATAGAAAAGAAACCCCTGAATCACTTCCTCCCCGGCACACCGATTTTGTCTTTCGGCACCGCCGGTTGCAACCTTACCTGTAAGTTCTGTCAGAACTGGGATATGAGTAAGTCACGTCAGATGGATACCCTGGCCAGCCAGGCCAGTCCCGATATGCTGGCACGGGCATGCGCAGAAACCGGTTGCCGTAGCATCGCTTATACCTACAACGATCCGGTGATCTTTATGGAGTATGCAATCGATGTCGCTGAGGCCTGCCATGAAATGGATGTAGCATCCGTAGCGGTATCTGCCGGATTTATCGATCCCGCACCGAGGGCCGAATTTTTCAGCCATATGGATGCTGCCAATATCGACCTGAAAGGTTTCAGCGAGAGTTTCTACAGAAAACTCTGCGGTGGTTCCCTGCAACCAGTGCTGGATACATTGCAGTATCTGGTTCATGAAACGGATGTCTGGGTTGAGATAACCAACCTGATCATACCGGATGCCAACGACAACCCAGCAGAACTGCAGGCAATGAGTGAGTGGATTTTTAACCATCTGGGGGCGGATATTCCTCTCCACTTCACCGCCTTTCACCCGGACTTCAAAATGCTCGACACACCCCGCACCTCCCTTGGCACGCTACAACAAGCAAGAGATATAGCTATGGAGGCAGGGCTACGGTACGTCTATACAGGCAATGTAGGTGATATGAAAAGTGGCTCAACCTATTGTCATCAGTGCGGACAGTTATTGATAGAACGCTGTCAGTATGAGCTGGGAGTGTGGTCACTGGACGACAAGGGCTGCTGTCGCAATTGCGGAGTTAAATTACCGGGCAGGTTTGAACCTCTGCCCGGTACCTGGGGAAGACGGCGTCAGCCAATTCGTTTTGCCTGACACCGTATCAAACTCAGGCCTTAAAGATCAGACCTTAAAGCCAGACAGCACACGATCCTGTTCGGAGATCTGTACTACCATCCGCCCGGTGAGCGATGATTGCTCGCCGGCACTGTCAGATACCATCTGACTGATATCCCGGATATTGGTGGTATTGCGGTTGATCTCTTCTGAGGTCGCACTCTGCTCCTCCGCCGCTGTGGCAATATGGGTCGTCATATCAGTAATGGTACCGATACTCTCACGAATGCGAGTCAACGCCTGATCAGCCTCATTGGCCAGCTGATCCGTCGTACCCGCAACATCGCGACCATAACGGATGGTGGACTGAGCGTTTTCAACGCCCTCCTGCAGTTGCTGAATCATCTGCTGGATCTCTTCAGTAGACTGCTGAGTTCTGGACGCCAGAGCACGTACTTCATCAGCTACCACCGCAAAGCCCCGTCCCGCATCACCAGCACGGGCCGCTTCGATAGCCGCGTTCAGCGCCAGAAGATTGGTTTGTTCAGAAATTGAGGTGATCACTGTCAGTATCGACTCAATATTATTACTGAACTCAGCCAGCTTGCTGATTGTCACAACCGCATCATCCATCCGGGTGACCAGATCGGCAATCGACTCCGAGGTACGGGAGACCACGTCAGCCCCCTGACCTGCTGCGGCATCAGCGGAACGTGCCGAGTCTGCAGTCTGATTGGCATGCTGAGCTACATCCTGTGCAGTTGCAGACATCTCATGCATTGCCGACGCCAGTTGATCCAGTTCGGCCAACTGACGATCAAGTTCACTGGCAGCGCTGTTAGCCAGACCAGAAACCTGATCCGATTCAGTGCGCAGGGTTGATGCACCGGCCTGAACATCCTGAATGATTTTCTGCAGATGCCCCAGGAAAGTATTAAAGTCCTCGGACAGTGCGCCAAACTCATCCCGGGTATTTACTTCAAGTCGCTGGGTCAGATCGCCATCACCATTATTCATGGCGTGCAGTGAGTTACGCAGCTGATCCAGCGGCTTCAACAGATAACCCGACATAAAGTAGAGTACTGCAGACGCCAGCACTACGCTGATCAGAGTAATGATCACTGCGCGTATGCCCAGCGATGTAGCTGTAGCCATCACAACATCTTTCTGCAGTACAACACCCACCAGCCAATTACTGCCATAAAGGCCGTTCAAAGGCTGAAACGTCACCATCACATCATCACCCTGCAGTTCCAACTCCTGCATAGACGAATTCAGCTCAGGGAGTTTACCGGTAAACAGCTCTGCCAGAGGCTTACTGTTCAGCTCATCGTTGGGGTGACTGATGATGTCGCCGGAACCATCCAGCAAGAAAGCATAACCGGCACCGTTGAAATTGAGAGTGTTGACCGCATCAGAGATCGTTTTAAGACTCAGATCGCCACCGAAAGCCCCTTTAAACTGCCCTTTATCGGTAAAGTTTGCCACCGCTGATACCAGTATTTCACCGGATGCAGCATCAGGGTAAGGCGCAGTCAGAACCGCCTGGGAGTTTTGTCGGGCGTAGGGGTACCAGGGCCGTTTGCGGGCATCCCAGCTGACTGGATTCCAGCTTGGATCGTTAGTGATTCGGGCACCGTCGGTATCCAGTCCGCCAAAAATGAGGATGAACTCCTCTTTCAGCAGCGGCAGATCAAAAGTACCCTGAATCGTCTCACCATTAAAATCTTTATCAATGGCCTGCGCCATCATATCGATCAGCCCCAATTTACCGTTTAGCCAGTTGGTAATCTGAGTACTGAGCACCAAAGCCGCTTCTTTGGTGGTGTTTTCGGTTTTTTCAAAGAGTGCATCCCGCACTGTGAGATATTGTATCCATGAGAAAATGCTGAAGGTGATCGCAACAACCAGCGAAGCGACAATAGAAACCTTATGAGATACTTTCATCTCGGACCTCAACTTAAGAGTTAAAACTAACCGGCGAATATTATTGTTATTACCAGCGCTGAACTCTTTAAAGGTAACTTTTGCCGAAGGGGATACCAACCCCTGAATACCCATTATGAGAAACCAAGTTTCTTATACGAAAGAGTGAGTTTTCCTGTTACAGAATAAAGAGAACTGTTATTGCGTCATCCGACTTTCAATAAACTGACGTATTTCATCAACCTGCTTAAGAGTACGGATCTCCTGCAGCATCGCCTGAGCCTCCGGATATTGTGGCTGCATCATTTTAAGCCACTGCTTAATCCGGCCATGAACATATTTTGGCGCCAACTGCACGACCACCAATTCCAGGAAGGCTTTGAGTAGCACCAGCATCTGTGACCAGGGCAACACATCCGGGTCTTCCCCCCGCTGATAAGCCTTGATTCTTAAGCCCAGATCCGGGGAAGCAACCATCCCACGGCCGATCATCACATCATCACAGCCACTGACTTCACGACAGCGCTGGTAATCCTGCCAGCTCCAGACCTCGCCATTGGCCGTCACCGGGATATCAATATGTTCTCTGATCCTGGCGATCCACTCCCAGTGAGCCGGTGGCTTATAGCCCTCCTGCTTAGTCCGGGCATGCACCGCCAGTCCAGCAGCTCCGGCATCTGCAATAGCCGATGCATTCTCCAGTGCCAGAGTCTTATCCGTATACCCCAGACGCATCTTGGCAGTAACAGGCACCTGCTCCGGTACCCACTGGCGAACCTCGCGGACGATTGCATGGACCAGTTCCGGTTCATTCAACAGAATTGCCCCACCCCGGCTTTTATTAACCGTTTTAGCCGGACAACCGAAGTTCAGATCGATCGCTTTGGCTCCATACTTCACGGCTTTACGGGCATTACCCGCCAGGACACCGGGATCACTCCCGAGCAACTGCAAAACAACAGGCGTTCCGGAAGGTGTTCTGCATTCGTTAAACAACTCCGGACAGGTACGGCGAAATACTTTCGCCGGTAACACCCGGTCTGAAACACGGACAAATTCCGTGACACAATAATCGATACCGCCAATAGCAGTCAGGATTTCCCGCATCGGGGCATCCACGACTCCCTCCATCGGTGCCAGTACTATCTTCAATCTTGTTTCCAGCCTATGCTCTGGTTATGAGACTTTTCTTTTCAATTGATCCGCCGGAGCAAGTCCAGCAACAGATCCATCAGCTATGCCCACGCCTGAAAGGTGTTCGACTGATGCCCGCAGATCAACTGCATATCACGCTTCAGTTTCTGGACGAACAGCCGAGCGGGATAATCGACGATATCGCCGCTGCAATCGCCCCTCTGACGTTACCGGATCTGACGATTCATGCTGATGGAATAAACCATTTCCGCAGCGGCGTTATCTGGCTAAGGATTCTGCCAGATCCAAAACTCACTCAACTGTACAAATCACTGACCTATGCACTGCAACAGCAGCAGATACACTTTCAGCAGCGCAACTTTATTCCCCATCTGACACTGGCACGCTGCGGTAAACCTGTTCACAGCGGAGCACTGGAGGAATTCAGCCGGGCATTTTCACAACAGGCTTTTGAATTTAAACCCAGCCCTTTACACCTGAAAAGCAGCCAGTTAAGCCCGAGTGGGGCCCGGCACACCATTGAAGCAGTGTTCTACTAACAGTTCTGCTAACGACTCTACTAACGGCACTACTAACTGCCCAGCCACCTTCCGATGACAAAAAAATACCCGCTCCGGCAGAACCAGGCGGGTATTGATCGTATCATCAACTTACAGTGCTGCCAGACCCAGTTCCAGATCCCGCTGAATGTCTGCTACCGATTCCAGGCCAACAGAGAGACGAATCAGATTCGCTTTTATACCCGCCTCCGCTTTAGCCGCTTCGGTCATACGGCCGTGCGTTGTAGTGGCCGGATGAGTAATCGTACTTTTCACATCACCTAGATTACCGGTAATAGAGATCATCTGAGTCGCATCAATAAAGCGCCAGGCTGCTTCCTTGTCACCCTGAACCTCAAACGACAGTACACCGCCAAAAGCAGTCTGCTGCTTTTTCGCCAACTGGTGCTGAGGATGTTGTGGCAAGCCGGAATAATGCACTTTGTCGATGCCCTTCTGACGCTGTAGCCATTGAGCAATCTCCAGCGCACTGGCACTGTGAGCCTTCATACGCAGATCCAGAGTCTCAAGACCTTTGGTAAAGACCCAGGCATTAAACGGGCTCAGACATGCACCACCGGTACGAATAAAGCCGAACACTTCTTCCAGCTCTTTGTTCCGGCCAACAACCACTCCACCAACACAGCGCCCCTGACCATCCAGATACTTGGTCGCTGAATGAATAACAATGTCAGCACCCTGCTGCAGAGGTCGCTGCAGCGCCGGAGTACAGAAACAGTTATCAACCACCAGCAGCGCATCAGCTTCATGAGCGATTTCAGCGACAGCCTCGATATCAGTCAGCTCGGCCAGCGGATTTGAAGGCGTCTCCAGAAACAGCATTTTTGTTTCTGGTTGCAACGCATCACGCCAGGCCTGGTTATCTGTCGGATTGACATAAGTGACGCTGATACCGGTTCGGCTCAGGTACTTATCAAACAGTGAGATTGTCGAACCAAACACACTGCGCGAACAAACCACATGATCCCCTTGCTGTAGCAAAGAGATACAGGTACTCAGGATCGCTGCCATCCCGGAGGATGTTGCCACGGCACGCTCACCACCTTCCAGGGCAGCCATACGACGCTCGAAGGCCATCACGGAAGGGTTAGTGAAACGGGAATAGATATTACCCTCTTCCTCACCACCAAAGCGCGCTGCCGCTTCACGGGCAGACGAATATACAAAGCTGGAGGTCGGATAGATCGGATCGCTATGCTCGCCCTCGTTCGTTCTTTGCTGTCCTGCACGGATCGCCAGAGTACTGAATTCAAACTCGTCATCAGTAAACTGGATACGCTCCGGGCGTTCAAATCTGGAGTCAGCCATCAGCCTTACTCTCCTGTCAATGGTACTGCTGAGTAATTATGAAATAGCAGCTCAGCTGATTTTAGCGTGCAGATCAGCGCTCTCATTGCTGCTGGCTTTCTTGTCACCGCCCTTGGCAGCATCGTTACGTTCCGCATCGATACGATCCAGGTAGTTCTGATCGATATCGCCGGTCACGTAGTTACCGTCAAAGACAGAAGCATCGAAGCCGGCAACCGCATCATTGCCAGCCAGTACACAGTCTTTAAGATCATCCAGATCCTGATACAGCATCCAGTCACAGCCGATCTCAGTACCGACTTCATCATCGGTCCGGCCGTGGGCAATCAGTTCGTCGGCTGAAGGCATATCGATGCCATAAACGTTCGGGTAACGAACCGCTGGCGCTGCAGAGGCGAAATAAACCTTCTTAGCACCCATTTCACGGGCCATCTGAACGATCTGTTTAGAGGTAGTACCGCGTACGATGGAGTCATCCACCAGCATCACTACTTTATCTTTAAATTCCAGCTCGATCGGATTCAGCTTACGACGTACTGACTTAGTACGCTGGGTCTGCCCCGGCATAATAAAGGTACGGCCGATATAACGGTTCTTGATGAAACCTTCACGGAACTTAACATCCAGATGGTGAGCCATCTCCAGTGCCGATGTACGGCTGGTATCCGGAATTGGGATAATCACATCGATATCATGATCCGGACGCTCACGCACCACCTTCTCAGCCAGCTTAACGCCCATGCGCATACGCGCTTTATAAACGTTTACTTCATCGATAATGGAATCCGGACGCGCCAGATAAACATGTTCAAACAGGCACGGTGTCAGCGCTGCATTTTCTGCGCACTGACGGGTATGCACTTCACCGTCCTGAGAGATAAAGATCGCTTCACCCGGGGCGATATCGCGTACCAGAGTAAAGCCGGAGATATCCAGTGCGACTGACTCAGAAGCAACCATATACTCGGTGCCTTCATCAGTTACCCGCTGACCGTAAACCAGGGGACGAATACCATTAGGATCACGGAAAGCGACAATACCGTATCCGGTCATCACTGCGACTACTGCGTAGCCACCACGGCAGCGCTTATGCAGCGCTTCAACAGCAGAAAAAATATCGTCTTCAGTAGGCTGCAGCTTACCGATCTGCTGCAGCTCATGCGCCAGAATGTTAAGCAGCACTTCGGAATCAGAAGTAGTGTTAATATGACGCAGGTTTTCCTTACGCATCTGCTCTCGCAGATCAGCGGTATTGGTCAGGTTACCATTGTGCGCCAGCGCAATACCGTAAGGTGAGTTAACGTAAAACGGCTGCGCTTCAGCAGAGCTTGAGCTACCCGCAGTTGGATAACGTACATGACCGATACCCATATTACCCATCAGGCGCTTCATGTGCCGGGTACGGAACACTTCGTTGACCAGACCATTATCCTTACGCAGGAAGAAACGATCCGCTTCGCAGGTCACCATACCGGCAGCATCCTGGCCACGGTGCTGTAGCACTGTCAGCGCATCAAAGATTGTCTGGTTCACATTGGATTTGGCGACGATGCCAACTATACCGCACATTCAAGCTACCTCAGGTATTCAGTTAGTTACTGCAAGTATAAAGTAAAATGCTGCTATCCATTAGATGCGCTGAGATTCCAGATTAACTGGCCAATCTCAGTCGCCGTGTCACGGGTCCATGTTTCCATCAGCAGAAAGTGGGGAATCAGTTCTGATTCCGCCCACCAGATATCTTCTGTCACCGGTGTCCGGACCAGCAGTGCGGTCATCACAACGATGATCAATCCGCCCCTGATCACACCGAATCCGACACCGAGAATGCGGTCCGTGGCACTCAGGCCAGTGGCTTCAACCAGCATTCCGATCAGATTATTAATCACAGCGCCCACCATCAGGGTGGCAATGAACAGGAGAATAAAGGCTGCGCCCATGCGCAGTGACGGCGTCTGCAGCAGATCGTCCAGCAAGGTGCTCAGAGAAGGTGCAAACAGACGCGCAACAATAAATGCGGCGATCCAGGTTATCAGCGACATAGCTTCTTTCATAAAGCCGCCACGCAGACTGTATAAGCCGGAAATTGTGATGATGCCGATGATAGCCCAGTCAGCCCAGTTCAGTACCATGCGCAAAAATCTACTTCAGGATCTTGGATAAGTGGGCGGATTCTACCAGAGCTATCAGGTGAACCCAACGATTATCGCGTTGTGAAACGGACAATAATGCCTCCCAGGCCAAACTCATCCTTAATGCTGGTCTGCAGCTGCTCCAGGCGCTGCTTCTGCAGATCAGGTCCGACAAACACTTTAATCAGATCACCGTTCTTGCGGGTGTAGACTTTGTAGCCGGCTTTGATCAGCTTACGACGCAACGCTTTAGCATTATCTTCATCTTTGAAACTGGCCAGCTGCAGACTCCAGGCAACCGGAACCCCCTGCTGATCCAGCGTCGGCGGATCTGCACGCTGATCGATTTTCGGTGCCTGCTCTCTGATCACCTCAGCAACCACTTCAGGGGCTACTTCCACGACCACAGGCTCAGCCGGTTCCGCAGGCTCAGACGTATCGGGCAAGCGCGGCTGCTCCGGCTCAATAGTCACCAGTTCAGGCTCGCTATCCGGTACCGGCATAGCACTTTCCAGATGACGTTCTTTATAGCCAGCACCATCAAAGAATACCGGTATCAGAATGACCGCTGCCAGCAGCAGAATCGCAGCGCCAGCCAGGCGCTGTTTAAAACCATCATTCACTCTGTTTTAACCATCCATATTCATCGCCGTCAGCGCTCCGGCAACAGTAAAGAAGGAGCCTGCGACAATCACCCGGTCTCCTTTCTGCAACAGACCTTCAAGTCCTGCCAGCGCTTCCTGAACACTATCATATGCCGCGGTTGATTCAACCGCCACACCCTGAATGGCAAGCTTCTGCTGCAATTGCTCTGAGGTCTGACCACGGGGTACGGCTAAAGTTGCCAGTGACCAGTGATCCACCACCGGCACAAGGAAGTTGAGAACCTGATCAATATCCTTATCCGCCAACATCCCTAATAGCATCAGGGTGCGCCCTTCTGCCGGACTGGCCTGTAGTCGTCCCGCCAGATATTCAGCCGCTTCCGGGTTATGCGCTACATCAAGGGTATAAGGGAAACCGTTATAACTCAGTTTCTGCATCCGCCCGGTCAGGGAAGCATTTGCCAGGCTTGCAGGAACCTTGTCATAGCTGATCGGCATATCGATCAACTGCAGAACCTGAAGCACCGTGGCAGCATTTGCCTTAGGTAGATGAATATCCGGCAGACCGGTCAGCTCCACAGCCTCTTTCGCAGCCGTGACACCGCTCCAGTCCCAGAGACCGTCATCACCAAACTGCAGGTTAAAGTCACGATTGCGTAGGTGCAAATCCGCGTTAATCTCTGTCGCGTAATCGATCAGCTTTTGTGGTGGATTAGCATCACCACAGACAGCCACCGCCCCGGAACGGTAAATACCCGCTTTCTCATAACCAATCTGCTCACGATCATCACCCAGCCAGTCCACATGATCCACAGAAACAGTAGTCACTACAGCAATATCAGCATCAATGATGTTGACCGCATCAAGGCGTCCGCCCAGCCCCACTTCCAACAGTGCAACATCCGGCTTCTGCTGCGCGAAGACATACAGCGCGGCCAGCGTGTTGTACTCAAAATACGTCAGACTGATCTCGCCACGGGCAGCTTCGATGGCCCGGAAAGCATCAATCAGAATTTCATCGTTAACCGGCTGGCCGGCCAGCTTGACCCGCTCGTTGTAACGAATAAAGTGAGGTGATGTGAAACAACCAACACTGTAGCCCTGATCCCGCAGGATCTGATCCAGCATCGCGACAGTTGAGCCCTTACCGTTGGTACCACCAATAATTACTTTTCGGCTGTGACTCAGGTCCAGCGCCATCGCCTCATAGACCTGGCGCAGGCGATCCAGTCCCAATTCGATCTCAGACGGATGACAGCTTTCAATCCAGCTCAGCCACTGATCCAGGGTATTAAACTCAACCTTCGGCATAACCACACTCACTACAACAACATAGACAATAAAAAAAGCCGCTGCATCTGCTGCAGCGGCCTTAGAAGAACCTGCAAACGGATCAGGATACCGCTGGTAAACCCTGCATCATTCGCAACACCGCCGACAGACGATCACGCATCTCTCCGCGCGGGATGATCATATCGATCTGACCATGCTCCAGCAGGAATTCACTGCGCTGGAAACCTTCCGGCAGTTTTTCGCGTACAGTCTGCTCAATAACCCGCGGACCGGCAAAGCCCACCAGCGCACCCGGCTCACCTACGTTCAGATCACCCAGCATCGCCAGAGACGCAGAAACACCGCCGTAAACAGGATCAGTCAGTACAGAAATATACGGGATACCTGCATTTTTCAGTTTCTCCAGTGCAGCACTGGTTTTAGCCATCTGCATCAGAGAGAACAGTGCTTCCTGCATCCGTGCGCCACCACTGGCGGAGAAACAGATCAGCGGAATACCCTCTTCCAGAGCAACGTTAGCAGCCCGAACAAAACGCTCACCCACAACCGCGCCCATAGAGCCGCCCATGAATTTAAATTCATAAGCAACAGCGACAACCGGAAGACCATTGACCTCACCGCGCATCGCAATCAGGGCATCCTTTTCACCGGTGGCTTTCTGCGCAGCTACCAGACGGTCTTTATATTTCTTGGAGTCCTTGAACTTCAGACGATCTACCGGCTCAACATCAGCACCGATTTCGCGCAGATTGCCCTCATCCAGAAATGCAGTCAGACGATTACGTGCGGTCAGACGCATGTGGTGATCGCACTTAGGGCATACATTCAGGTTCTTTTCCAGCTCCGGACGATACAGTACAGATTCGCACTTCGGACACTTCTTCCAGAGACCTTCCGGGATGTTGGTGCGTTTCTTCTCAGAACGTACCAGTGACGGAACAATTTTATCCAGCCAGTTACTCATTGTTACTCCAACATCTGCCACTCACGGGCAGGTTTATTTATCCATTGCCTGACGCATGCTCGCAGTAATTGCAGCAACCGCCTCAGGGATCTGATCCTGACTACCCGCCAGTTCAGCAATTTTATTAACCAGTACACTACCAACGATGACACCATCAGCGACTTCAGAAACAGCCCGTGCAGAGTTATCGTCACGAATACCAAAGCCAACGCCTACCGGCATATCGGTGTACTTGCGAATTACATCCAGCTTCTCAGCCACTTCGGCGACATTCAGCTCAGACGATCCGGTAACACCCTTAACAGACACGTAGTAGACATATCCACTACCCGCAGCACAGACCTGCTGGATGCGATCTTCTTCTGTGGTTGGTGCCAGCAGGTAGATTACATCAATACCTGCCTGTTTCATCAACACATTAAACTCGCCAGCCTCCTCAGGTGGCAGGTCTACGGTCAGTACACCATCGACACCCGCAGCAGAGGCTTTCTCTGCAAACGTCGCGTAACCCATAATCTCGATCGGGTTAAGATAACCCATCAACACAACCGGTGTCGTAGAATCCTTTTGACGGAACTCCGCCACCATATCCAGTACATCCAGGAGACGGGTACCGTGCAGCAATGCCCGTTCGCAGGCCAGCTGAATGGTTGGACCATCTGCCATCGGGTCTGAAAAAGGGATACCCAGTTCAAGGATATCCGCGCCGGAATCTACCAGCGCATGCATCAGAGGTACAGTTACTTTAGGATCAGGATCACCCGCGGTTACGTAAGGAATCAGCGCTTTACGACCCTGGCTTTCCAACTGCTTAAAACATTCGTTAATACGGCTCATTTATCTTTCACTCTGTCGGGTCGTTACACATTAATGCCATCAATTTCGGCAACGGTATGGATATCCTTATCACCACGGCCAGACAGGTTGACCACGATAATCTGATCTTTATCCATTGTTGGTGCCATCTTCATGGCATGGGCTACCGCATGACTGGATTCCAGCGCTGGCATAATACCCTCCACCTGAGTCAGATGGCGGAATGCGTTAAGCGCTTCATCATCATTGATTGCAACATACTCAGCACGTCCCAGATCCTTCAGGTAAGAGTGCTCAGGACCAACACCCGGATAGTCCAGACCCGCAGAAACAGAATGAGTACCGATGATCTGACCGGCATCATCCGACATCAGATAGGTACGGTTACCGTGCAGTACACCTGGGTGCCCGGCACTCAGCGGCGCCGCGTGCTGACCGGTTTCAACACCATAACCACCGGCCTCAACACCGATCATGCGCACATCCGCATCCTCAATGAATGGGTGGAACAGACCGATAGCATTGGAACCACCACCAACACAGGCAACCAGAGCATCCGGCAGACGACCGGCCTGATCCAGACACTGCTGACGGGCTTCACGACCAATGATGGACTGGAAATCACGTACCAGTTTCGGGTACGGATGCGGACCTGCCGCGGTACCGATGATGTAGAAGGTATTGTCGACATTGGTGACCCAGTCGCGCATCGCTTCATTCATCGCATCTTTCAGGGTACGGGTACCGGATTCAACCGGAATTACCTCAGCACCAAGCAGCTTCATACGGTACACGTTAAGGGCCTGACGACGTACGTCTTCAATACCCATATAAACTTTACATTCCAGCCCCAGTCGCGCCGCTACCGTTGCGGATGCCACACCGTGCTGACCAGCACCGGTTTCAGCAATAACACGAGGTTTACCGGTGTGCTTGGCAAGCAGCGCCTGACCAATAGTATTGTTAACCTTGTGCGCACCGGTGTGGTTCAGATCTTCCCGTTTCAGGTAAATCTGCGCACCACCCAGTTCAGATGAAAGGCGTTCAGCATGATACAAAGGTGATGGGCGGCCTACATAATGGGCCAGATCACGGTCAAACTCGGCCTGAAATGCTGGATCCCGCCAAAGCTTTTCGTAGGTCTGTTCCAGCTGCTTCAGTGCAGCCATAAGGGTTTCAGACACATAACGGCCACCGAAGTCGCCAAAATGGCCACCTTCATCGGGCATTTGCTTTGCAATCGCAAGATCAGCTTTTGTTGGCACGAGCCACCTCTCTCATAAACAGAGTTATTTTTGATTTATCTTTCACGCCCTTGCTCAGTTCCACCCCGCCGCTGACATCAACAGCGTAAGGTTCCACCTGAGCAACAGCCTGAGCAACATTGGTATGATCCAGACCTCCCGCCAGAATCAGCGGCTTATCCAGGTTCTCGGGTATACGATCCCAGTCGAATACCTCTCCGGTCCCTCCAGGGACTCCGGCCCGGTATGCGTCCAGCAGAATACCCCGGGCTGCAGTGTAACGAACACTCTCCGCTGCGACATCAATCCCTGGCGCCATTCTCAGCGCCTTGAAATAAGGACGACTGAACTGCGCACAGAATTCCGGTGTTTCATCACCATGAAACTGCAACAGATCGATGCCGGTTTCAGCGATTACGGTCTCGATCTGTTCTGCTGTTTCATTAACAAACAAGGCAGTGGTAGTCACAAAAGGAGGTAATTGCCGGATGATCTCCGCAGCCTGTGCCACAGTGACAGCGCGCGGGCTGGGTGCGTAAAACACAAAACCGAGTGCATCAGCACCTGCTTCTACAGCAGCGAGAGCATCTTCTAACCGGGTTATACCACAGATTTTTACGCGTACGATATTCAACTGAATCAACACTCAAACAACAGTCCGGCTGCAACGGTATGCAGCTAACCAAAGAGCCTGATGATAACAGATAGAAGCGCCGGAGGTTAACCGTTTTGCGTGAGGAAATACGGCCCTAATTCAGATTCAGGCAACTGATAGCGCTCCGGGTACTTCACATCGACAAAATACAGGCCGAATGGCGGAGCTGTTACTCCACCCTGAGTGCGGTCACGCGCTTGCAGAACCTGCTGCGCCCATACCGGCTCTGCCTCGCCTGCACCGATTTTCATCAGCACACCGGCAAAGTTTCGGATCATATGATGCAGAAAGGCATTAGCCCGGACATCGATTACGATCAGATCACCGGCACGGTAGACATTCATCTCCCGGACATCCCTGACAGGGCTATTTGCCTGACACCCAATTGCACGATAGGACGTAAAGTCATGCTCTCCTATCAGATAATCAGCAGCCTGCTGCATACTTTCGATATCGAGTGTTTTGTGCGTCCAGGTCACTCCCTTAGAAAGCAGCGCTGGCTTCACCGGTGCACTGTAAATCAGGTACCGATAACGGCGCTCAAGCGCCGAGAAGCGGGCATGAAATTCATGATCAACCCGATTCGCCCAGCGAATTGCAATATCATCCGGCAGTTTGGTATTAGTGCCCATGACCCAGGCACGCTCATCCCGTACAGCGGAAGTATCAAAGTGGATTATCTGATAAGTACCACTAACCCGGGCATCAGTTCTGCCCGCACAGATCACACTGACAGGCTCGTTAGCAATCTTAGACAGCGCCTGTTCAACGGTTTCCTGAATGGTTGGTACATCTTTCTCTTTCTGAGTCTGCCAGCCACGATAATTCGCTCCGGCATACTCTACACACAATGCATAACGATAAGGGGCGACCGAAGTCGCCCCTGATGTTTCGTCATGCTGATTTAACTCCAGCATGTTGTACTTCTGACTACAAATTAACTTTCCAGCGAGCCAAGCAGGTTATTCGCTTCCTGCTGCTGAGCATCGCTACCCTCTTTCAGGATCTCCTGAAGGATATCTTTGGCACCATCAATATCTTCCATATCGATGTAAGCACGCGCCAGATCAAGTTTAGTCTCAACTTCATCAGCGCCTTCCAGCAAATTCAGACCATCAAACGCATCATCGTCATTCCCTGCATCCAATGCAACATCCTCATCACCAGCATCATTCAACAGCTGTTCCAGCTCAGAGTCCAACTCAACATCCAGATCTTCTGCAAGATCTTCTGCAAGATCAGAATCTGCGTCATCCAGCGCCAGATCCTGCTCTTCCAGCACGATATCTTCGCCTTCCAGATCATCAAGCAGATTTTCCAGTTCCGGGTGCAACTCTGACAATTCAGCAGGATCTGGCTGTTCTGGAGTAGCTTCCTCCAGCTCCTCAACCTCTCCGACATCTGCCAACAGGTCTTCCAGATCAGCATCAATATCCGCTTCAGCAATATCTTCAGCTTCAATTTCAACTTCAACCTCGCCGTCAGATTCACCCAGCAGCTCTTCCAGATCAGCAAACTCAGACTCGGCATCGCCGGAATCAGCAGCTTCACTGTCAGCCACAGGATCTGAGCCAGCCTCATCCAGCAGCGCTTCCAGATCAGCAAACGCTTCATCCTCTTCAGCAACCGGGACTTCAGCTTCTTCTACTGCCTCAGGCTCAGCGGCCACGTCAAATTCAAGCTCTTCAACCGCTTCAGCCTCAGCTACATCAGCCTCTGGCGCTTCATCTTCAGCTTCAAGATCCAGATCGAAATCAAGATCATCTTCCGCAGCCAACACTTCAGCTTCTGCCTCAACAGCTGCAGCTTCAACTTCTGCCTCTTCAGCCGGGCTCAGATCAAACTCAAGCTCATCATCTTCAGCAGAATCTACCTCCGCCAACAGCGCATCCAGGTCATCCGCAACATCCTCTTCAGGCTGCTCAGACTCTTCCTCGGCACTCAGGTCAAATTCCAGCTCCTGCTCTTCAGCACCGGAATCCACTTCAGCCAGCAGTGCGTCCAGATCATCAGCGACCGGCTCATCCTCAATATCATCCAGATCAAGAGACTCGGCCTCTTCACCCAGAATAGAGTCCAGCGCATCATCAACCTCTTCAGACTCGAGATCAGCTTCAGGCTGTGCATCATCGGTGATTTCCGCAACCAGATCATCTGCTTCATCAGCCTGAGTCAGATCTTCTGTATCCAGATCGTCCAGCCCCAGATCGAACTCTTCGTCATCGATAGTATTGTCAACGGCAGTGTCGACTTCATCCAGATCCATGTCCAGATCAAGGTCCAGATCATCCAGATCCTCGTCGCCGATCTCTTCGACAACCTCTTCAGCGCTCTCTTCTGCGCTGACCTCTTCAGCAACCTCTTCTACCGGGCTACTCTCTTCTTCAGAGATTTCTTCGACAGAATCTTCAGCGACTGCAGCAGTAGCGGCTTCTTCCGTTACCTCCTCTGCTGCTGGCTCATCTTCTTTTTTCTTCCGCAGGCGCATCATCACCAGCAGACCAATCAGCAATGCAACCAGCGCGGCACCTGCACCGTAAATATACATGCCAAACTGTTCCATCAGCCCTGGCTTAGGCTGCGGCTGAGGCGCAGGAGGTACAACAGGCGCAACCGGCTGGGCTTTAGCAGCCTCAAGCTCTGCCTGAAGTTCAGCCAACTGCTGATCTTTAAGTTCCAGCAAACGCTGCAGACTTTCCATCTGTTGTGCCAGCGCATCAACACGACCGGTCAGTTCTTCATTTTCGCGCTGGATCTGATCGACAGATTCCAACGCCGCAGCAAGTTCAGCCTCAAGCTTCTGATTCTTTGCAATCAGATCTGCATCAGCGGCATTGGCACCTGCTGCCTGTTCGGAAGCGGCCTCATTGCTTTCATCCTGTTTGGCAGGAGATACAATCTTCAGCTGCCCCTGGGCCTGACTAACGGCAACCTGATCATCCTTTTTTGCAGGCTTTGCCTGTTTATCCATAGCACCATCGACTTGTTCCGGTGCCGCCGGCGTTACGGAGCGCCCCTGCTTCCAGGCCTGCGTCTGACGCCAGAATTCTTCATTAGCCTGTTTCGGAGTCAGTGCCTGAATCTCTTCCAGAGAAGGGATATCCAGTACCACCCCTGCTTTCAGACGGTTAACATTGTTTCCCTCAAACGCTTCCGGATTCTTACGCTGCAAAGCCAGCATCATCTGCGCTTCAGTAATACCGCTGTTCGGCTTGCTGCGCTTAGCGATATTCCACAGGGTGTCATTAACGTCGACATACACCTGGGATTGAGGATTCATCCGGGTCTTAATGTTGCTGACCGTTGCTGCCGGCTGCATCTGCTTACCCGTCACTGGAGCGGCTACCGTAGCAGGCTGAACCTGAGCGGGACGGACAGCGACAGGTTCAGGGGTCGGATCATAAACCGGCGGGTCCAGCAGGACGGTGTATTCACGTACCAGGCGACCACTCGGCCAGTTGACTTCAACCAGGAAGTTCAGGAAAGGCTCTTTAACCGGGGCACTGGATTCAAGAATGATTACTCCGCGACCACCAGGGCCACGCTTTACTTCAAACTGAACATTGGAAAGAAAACGTAACTTCTCAATACCGGCCAGGGCAAATTCATCAATATTCGCCATTCGGGGGCGGATCTGTGATGTATCAACATCACGCATCTGCAATAACTGTATCTCAGCCTGCAGCGGCTCATTCAGGGCCGATTTGATCTGTATTTCACCGAGACCAAGCGCATGGGCATTGGAGGTTCCTACTATACCTGCAACCGCTAAGCTGAGAGCTAATTTGCGCAGCATATTTTGCTTCCTTAAATTTCCCCGGTCCTGAATATAATAAAACTCTTCAATATTCAGAAAGTTACGTATCCAGTTATTTGCGATCAAGTATTCATTAAAACCTGCGTTTAATCAACAGCCTATACCGCTCAGCACAGGCAAATACCGGCTATCACACCAGTTGTAGCTTAACCGCAGAGCATGAATTGTTATCGGCCTTAACCCTTGTTAATTGAATTTTTATTTACGAATTAGGCAGTTACCCTCACA
>JAOXSA010000485.1 GCA_025800245.1 Amphritea sp.
TCAGTGCGCAGCTGGGCGACATTCTCGGTGGATCGCTGAACATCAATAATCGGTTCAGGGTCGCTGATGATGGCATTGTAACGATTGAGAGTTCAGACGGTAGCATGAAGCTGGACGTGCTGAATAATCAGTTTTTAATGAACGATGCCCAGGGCGGCGAGGCGGTACTGATCGGTGATGACGGTGCGGGTAATCGGGTGGTGCGTGTCAGCAAGGACGGCAAATCCACCACGCTAACGCCGGACCTGCAAACGCTGATTAAATCCGGTACCGCGTTGATTAAGGGCCGGAATGCCGACGGCAGTATCGGTGTAGCTATTCCACTGGGTGATACGTATCAGTTTGATGATCTGGAAGTGATTATCAGTCGGGTAGGCGGTAAGCCAGCGATGACCCGGCATCCGCACTGGATTTCAAACAGTGCGGGATACAGGGTTTACAGCCTGTATTCCTATCTGAGTACTGGTGTTGCGTATTTCAAAAAGGGCGGCACAACGACAAACGGTCGTCGTCAGTTTGATACCTATACCGGCGCGAAAGGTGGCGCCGGCTCATCTTATGTAGCAGACCCTATCGAGCCGTTTATGGTGTGGGACCGGGGTAATCAGACTGAAGCGGATGAGGTGTTTATCAGCGCCTGGTGGGGGTTTGATGCTTACGCATCCGGCTGGCATTCGATCGTTGATTGCCATGCGGGGGTTGAGGTTCAGTATCAGATTCTGGCTCGGAACTATGGTGGGTAAATGACCGCCCCTGACGGGACATGCTTGTGGAGTGCAGACAGGGGCGGGGCCGAAGCCAGGTTCAGTGTATGCTGTATCTGGCTCTGGTTTGAATAGGAAAAAGTCTGAATTTAGCTTGCGAGCGATCCGCGCCATTTGTCAACTTGATCCGCATACCACTGCATCATTCTGCGCCGCTCTTGCAAAAAATCTGATTTATTATATATGCCTCTGACTCCGGCGATGCTGTGTGATAGCTGCGATTCGACAGCGTCGACTGACCAGAGTCCTGAGTCTGATGCAAACGTGCTGAACGTTTTTCTGAATCCGTGATTTGTTGTGCGCCCTGAATAGCCTGCTTTTTCAATCAGTCGGCCTGTTGCTGGGCGGTAGATTGGTTTGTTGTAATTTAAGCACGTAAACACGTAATCGGACTCTATCTCTTGCCTTTTTTTTATTGAAATCAGTAGCCTGAGAAGTTGATTGGGTAGCGGGACAAGGTGTTCTTTTCTCTGTTTCATGCGCTCTGCGGGTATTGTTATGAGTGCGTCATCAAATGATATCTCAGACCATTTCATGTTGATTATTTCGCTCAGTCTCTGTGCTGTATATATGATTGTCCAGAGCCCAGCTTTGACAGTGTCTCGATACTGAGTGTTCTCAATTGTATTACAAAACCTGGGCATCTCAGCGGGCGTTAAAAATTGAAACCCGGATATTTTATGCGGTCTGAGTATTGTTTGAATGCTAATTGCTGTGTTGTGTTCTGCATATTCGAATACCACGGCTCTGTGCATGATTTGCACAATGCGTGACATTATGCGATGCGATAGGTCAGTTGAGATTTCTTCTATTGATATAATTAGTTCGCGAAAATCTCTGATTTTTAAATCAGCGACATCTTTGCCGCCGATCTCTGGGTACACGTATTTTTCAAATTGGCGCTCAATGTCTGTTCGTGTTTTTGCCTGCCATTTCGCGGCGTTTGCTTCAAGCCATTCTTGCGCCATTGATTTAAATTTCATTCGATTCACCTTGCTTTATCGTCAAAAGATCTGATGATCTGAATTAATTTCCCTTCTGCTACAAAAAACTGGTTTTTTAGCGAGCAAAAAAAAGAGCCGCGATTGCGGCTCTGGTATCGGGGGCTGATCAGATCAGCTCGAATTCGTTAGATTGCAGGTTGTGCTCTTCAACAATCCATTCAGCAGCGCCGGTGGCGCCAAAACCATCATCATCGCTGTAGTTACCGTTGGCGTCGGTCATGTCCTGCAGTCCGTACAGGTTAACGATTTCGGTCCAGTCGGTGTTGTCCTCTGAGGTGTGGCGGGTATCAGTCTGACCCTCTGTATTCGCGTAAACAGACCAGTCGCTGCTGCCGAAATGCTGAGCTGCGTTAGCCAGAGTGTTGATCAGGTCAGGTTTGTTGATTTGAGTTTTCATGGTGTTTCTCCTGTGCCGCTCCCGTTTCCGGTTTGGCTCTCGGTGTAGGTTGCGGGCCATTCCCTCAACCTGTGAATCTATTGTAATACATCTGTATTACAATGCAAGAGTTTTTATTGTTCATGTTATAGCTCGTAAATATCGTAGCGCAGCAGCGTAGCCAGCACCTGGCCGTAGCCTGCGCCCTCTAATTTATCACGCAGCGATTCGCAATCAGTCTCTTCCAGATCCTGTGGGATGCACTGGATCGCAACAGTGTTGATCAGAACGCCCTGAAGCATCGCTTTCAGTGCGTCTTGCTCTGTTGGCGTCAGGCGAATGGCATCCAGTTGCTCAATATTGCGCAGGTGGTCATACAGGCCATTCAGGAGCTGCGTTGGGCCGTTGTTGCTGGCGTCCATCGCTGCGCGCAGGCTAGGGGATGGACGTACACTGACAGGGTTTTTAGGGTTGCTCATGCGGTTTCCTTTAAATAATTATGCGTAAACGTAGCAGATCATTTCGCCTTCCATTTCGGGATGAATTTTGCCGGAGTCGACATTGTGTGCAGTACCCATCCATCCGCGCCCGTGGTTCAGGCCCTCGCGCTTCGCTTTAGACAGGTATTCTACATAGCGACCGGACTGGGATTTTGCCGCTTTGGCAGTGGCAGTGATCTGCGCTTCAGCTTTCATTGCCGCTTCTTTTGCTTCTTCCCAGGCTAGCTCAAGAGCGCGCCATAGGTTTGCGGTGATGCTGCGGTTGCGGAATGACTTGAGTTTAGATTTATCCGCCAGAGCCTTCATTTCGCGAGCGATTTCCCAAGCGCGGGACATGATCTGTGACTTATTGAATTTGCTCATGGTCTTTCTCCTGTGCCGCTCCCGTTTCCGGTTTGGCTCTCGGTGTTGGTTGTGGGTCATTCCCTCAACCTATGAATCTATTGTAATACATCTGTATTACAGTGCAAGGTTTTTTTGTGCTTTTTGATGGTGTAGGGCCGTTTTGAGTCGCGCTGATGCGATGCAAGCCAGACCAAAAACAAAGCCTCTGTGTGACAAAAATGGTACTTCAATAATTATTTGTTTTTAACTTATTGAAATATAGGTAATTATTTAAATGTAATTACTATCCATCATTGGCGCAACGCAGAACGTTCTATTCACTGTATCCAGCGCTGTTTCTGGCTTTAGGGCTGTTTTTGGGGTGTTTTCTTTTTGCATTAAATACGGTCAAAAACGGTTAAAAACGGTTGAATTTCATTAGTTGGTGGTACAAAGTTGGTACGTAAATCTCGTGTACCAATTGGAATGTACCAATTATGGCGACTATCAGAAAGCGAAAGCGCAAGGATGGCTCTGTATCGTATACAGCGCAGATACGCATCAATCAAAATAACGCTGAAGTATATCAGGAAAGCCGGACGTTTAGTCCTGGGAAATTTGATAACCCGCACCGGGCTGCTAAGCAGTGGGCCGTCACTCGCGAGGCGGATCTGCATAGAACAAAGCCGTGGGAGTCAGATGGTCATGCGGGTCTGACCGTGGGCGAGGGGATGCGGCTGTATGTTGAAGAGGTGGGTTCTTCGCCTGGTGGCATCGGTAAAACGAAGTGCTCATGCATGCTGTTGATGGCGGATGAGCCGCTGATCTGTAATGTCACACTTTTGAAGTGTGACAGCGCGTTGCTGATGAAGCTGCTGCGCAAGCGGTCACAGGAAGATAAAGCGGCGCCGGCGACGGTGTTGCAGGATGTGATCTATTTCCGCGTGATGATGGAGTATGCCCGGATTGTCTGGGGTGTGCCTGTTGAGCTGCAATATATCGATGATGTGCGCAAGACAGCGGCGCGACTTGGTTTGATTGGTAAATCAGAAGAGCGTGAACGCAGGCCGGGGCTTGGTGAGCTTGGAAAGATCATGGCTTATTACGACCGGGATCGCACTCACCGCACGCCGGCGAATGCGCAGCGGATACCGATGCAGCGGTTGGTGCCGTTTCTGATTTTCTCCACTCGCCGGGTATCTGAGGTTACCCGGATTGAGTGGGATGATCTGGATGCAGATTCTCAGCGGGTATTGGTGCGGGATATGAAGCATCCGAGATCTAAGAAGGGGAATCACAGGTGGGTTCACCTGCCGGATCGTGCCTGGTCTTTGTTGATGCAGCAGCCGCGAACAGAGGGAGAGCCGCGTATCTTTCCGTATGAAGCTAAATCAATTTCGACCAGTTTTCAGCGGGCCTGTGCGCATAAAGATGTCGCGATAGAGGATCTGCACCTGCATGATTTACGGCATGAAGGGATCAGTCATTACTTTGAATTGGGGTGGGGGATTCCGCAGGTTGCGATGGTGTCTGGCCACACAAGCTGGGACAGTCTGAAGCGCTACACGCATCTGACGAAGCCAGAGCCTGTAGATAAGTATAAAAGCTGGCCCTGGCTTGAGCGGTTGGGTATCAGTTGATGGTTGGGCGGAGACTATCTCTGCCCATCACTCACCTCCCTGCATGTTGATCTGAGCTATTTTTTCCATTGATAGTTGGCGGCTTTTCTCTGTGTGGCCAGCTGGCCGCCAGTGGGTAACATTGCTGATCATTGATTGAACTTCGTCACAGCCAAATCCAGCGCTCTCTTCATACCAGCAGCGGAATGCATAACCGGTATAAATTGGGTGGTAAACCATAAAGCGCTTTTTTGATTTCGGTTTGGTAGAAGGTTTGCTATCGATCAGTCGGTTCCATGGTGGCTCCTGATCAGTCATCGTCTTCTACTCCATGTATCCGGTCGTAGGCTTCTTTGGCTGGTAGCTTTGCCAGCTCAGGGGATAGGGCGTTAATTGCATTCCAGGCCAGCCCCATCATCTTGTGATTCTGGTTGTGGTACCGCATTTCAGTCAGTACCTGTAAGCAGCCCTGAAGGCGCTCGTCGGTCAGTTCCGGTACCTCTGAGCCATCTGGCACCGATTTCAGCAATTTCATCGTGAGTAAGATTCTCAACCATCATGCTTTCCCTGTGACTGATTTTGATACGAATATAGAACGGCAGGCAGCAGAAGCCGCATTTCTCAGAAAGCTGAAAAATGGAGTGCTGATTACCTGAATTGAAACAATGGGATAGGCCGGGAAAACTGCTTTTGTCCCGGCTATTTTGACATGGTAGCGGTGCATCACTGACCTTCGGTGGCTGGCTCGTCGCTTAACGTCATACCTATCAGCTCAGCGATGGCGTCATGTACTTCAGTGCTGAATCCGTCCGACGCATTGCAGAGCTTTTGTAGATCCTGCAGTTTGTCGGATAGGGCTGCTTGATTCTCATGAGTGATAGGCAAATCGGCTTGTATCTCAGAATTGTCTGAATTTGAGAGGCAAGTTTCTTGCGGTGCGAGACCGACCCGCCAGGTGTCGCCTTTCAGCGCGCAGCTAATAATTTCATCAATACATTTGACGGTGCGGTGCTGGGCAGGAATGCCCCAGATTCTGATCAGTGCTGACTGCAGCTCCTCAACCTGGCTCCGCATCTGCTCAATGCTTTCATTAGCAGTCGTTAGGTGCTCATGCAGGCTATTGCGCTCTGATTCTGAGGCGTTAAGTTGGTCTACCAGAGAGTCGTGCTGGTTGATGATTGCTGCCGCTGTTTCTTCTGTCTGTTTGAGTGTTGGGCTTGTCCCTGCTCGTGCCGTAATCAGAATGTCGCTTGTGGTGAGTGGTAGTTTAAATGCATCTGCCGCTCGGCTTTTTGGTTGATGGCCGTTTGCGCGGGATTCGATCATCCGCCATACCGTTTCGTATTCTGGCCAGTCGCTTTCTACAACTACGCATTCAAGCGGCTTTGCATCGCGGTTGTGGCGGTGAGCATTAACGCAGCTTTCGATGTGGATCAGATGCTCTTTGTCGCCTGGTGAGATGTTGTCCGCTTCCTGCAGGTCGGTGATTTTGAACACGGTATAGCGTTCTTCGCGGTTGAATTGTTTCAGCTCGACATTGCTTGCTGTTTTATCGTTCATTGCCCTGGCTCCTGATCTACACTGCATTTGATTGAAAGAATGCACCAGCCATCTGCCAGGCCGTATGCCGGACCATGCATTATTCCTAGTACAGGGACAGTCCAAAACGCGCCGGTATATTCCAAAGGGGCACCTTGCGCCATTTCCTCGCCGGTGTGTTTGGTTTGGCGAAGTACCAGTTCATCACCGACCTGAAAGTCGCGGTCGTTTTTTCTGATTTCAAATGTCTTGGTCCCATTCATCACGGCATCAAATACAGCTGGATCAGTTTTCAGTTCGTGGCGTTTCATTGCTCTCAATTCCTCTTACGCTGCGGCGGCTTTGGCAGTCTGTGCATCAATACGCAGACCCAGCCATTTCATGTTTCGTGTAGCCATTGAATTTCCTATCGCCTTATAGCGCGGGCCATCAGGGCATTCTTCTGCCGGCTTGTTCCTCCAGGGGATCATTGTGTGATTGTCCGTGAATCCCTGAAGGCGCTCGCACTCTATTGGCATTAGTCGGCGCGCTCTCAGCCAGTCAAGTACAGTCGGAACGCCTGATCCTCCGCCGCTGCTTGCTATGATTGGCGGTGCGATTGGTGCTGGAGTGAAGCCCTCTTGTCCGCAGGCCCGGAAAGCAATGACAGGTGTGCCTTGGCCGGGCTTACCGCCACCAGTTGAAAGCGCACCTGTCCTTTGGCCATCCCTACCTTCGAGTCTGATTTCACCGCGAGAGTTTTCAGCAAATGCTATAGCTAAGTTTTCATGACTGTCCTGCGATCGAGCGCGCAGCGTGCCTGCGTCTTCTTGCCAGTACCCCGCACCGGTGGTGTGGAATACAGCATTCTCCTGGCCTCGATTGGTACCTAGGCAGTGAGCGATAGAGCTGATGCAAGGATCTTGTGTGCCGTGCACGGCAAATGTTTCTACTTCAAAATCATTCTTCTGACCCTTGGCTACAAGACAGGCTGCTGCATCTAACGGGCCGCTTATCCTCCCCCCCCCCGAAGCATTGGATTGCTGGCTGCACGTATCCTGAACAAGCTTCGTCTGTTCCTGGGAAGCCTCCCGCTCCAGCGCGGCTTGCAAGAGTTCCGGCAACGTCTTCCCTCGTTTCTCGGCTCGGCGCAGAATCCCGGCGCACGCCGTCGAACTCAAAAAGTACTTCTGTGGGATCGAAGTCTGAACGAGCACTTGCGACAACAAAGACACGTTTGCGTCGTTGGGCCACTCCGAAATATTGGGCATCCAGGACTCGCCACGCGACTGTTCTTTGGGGGCCAATAACACAACCAGCGACCGGCCACTTTGGTATGTGGTTGCCAGTTTTTTTGCACCAACGCCAGAGGGGAGTGGTCCGTCCTGATTCTGGTCGTGGACCTGGTTCGATTTCCTGGCTTTCACCAGAAAGGAGCGCAAGGAAGCAGCCGAAGGCGTTGTCTTTCGACGAGAGCACGCCCGGGACGTTTTCCCACACGATGATTGATTCAGGCTGTCCGTTGCAAATCCGGGTATAGTCAATTGCATCTGCTAAACGTCCATATGAAATAGTTAATTGCCCACGTTCATCGTTAAGGCCTTCACGGGCGCCGGCAACGCTGAACGCTTGGCACGGGGTTCCTCCTACCAGCACGTCTGGGGCTTCAACAGACCCCAGCAGGACTTTTCTGGAGATAGTGGTCATATCGCCCAGGTTCGCAACGTGCGGCCAGTGATGGGCTAGAACAGCAGCAGGGAATGGTTCGATTTCTGCAAACCATGTTGGAGTCCACCCCAGCGGCTCCCACGCGATCGATGCTGCTTCAATACCACTGCAAACTGATCCGTATTTCATCTCTCTTCCTTCAATATCCGTTCTATAATCCAGCTGCCTGCTGCAGCCACTGCTACCGAAAAGACCAGCAGCAGTAGCCAGCAGGTGAGGGCGGTTATGCCGCTGGTCTCCGTTGTCCGCGCTGGCGGCGGGGTTTGGTCTCTACTGATGCTGGCTCTTCGATGCCGTTGGCGGCGTTCCATGACGCGGTTGCCTTGCGGTGCTGACTGTCGATGTGGTTGGCCAGATCGGTTAGATGAACCATTCGAGCGCCGCGCTTGCTCTCTTTGCCTAGAAATGTAGGCACGGGCAGTTCGTTATCTCGGGCGGCGCGGTTGGCCTCGCCGATGGTTGCGTAGCCCAGGTATTTCAGGCAGCTTTCCAGCGGTACCGCTGTGCTCTGATACTCGGCCATGAGCATCCAGATTGTGGGGCTGAGTGCAGGTTGCATATCAGTTTCCTCCCTCTAGTGCGTACCATGTGGTGGATGGTGCGGCGAATTGCGCTAAGTTTTCAGCGGTGTTGGTCGGTGGCACGAAAGGCTTTTTACTGTGGCTCTGGTGCAATTGATGGCCGATGTGCTTGTTCCAGTCGTTCACGGCGCTGATTTCACCGGACAGTGAGCTGGTGACGTGGCGCGCCTTTTCTACCTGGTTAACGAACGCCTCACCGGTGCTTTGAAGAATCTGGACCAGCGTCATATATGCAGCGGAATCGCTGATGATGTCGCGTTTTTTCAGATGGGCTTCAATGGTTTCACGCATGGTTGTTTCACGCGCCTGCAGACGGGCTGCCTCTCTGGCTGCCATCTGTGATTTCGGTACGTAGCCGTTTAGCGAGGCGTCGAGGTCGATGGTCAGCTCTGCGGCCATCTTGGCGCTGTTCAGTACCTGGTCAACCTTGTCTGCAGATGTTGTCATGGTGTGTGTCCTTTGTTTGTGCTTCTACCCAGAAAGCCCCAGTGAAGGGGCTTGTTTGGTGGCTGGTAGCGGGTGGCTAGGCGGCCAGTGCTTCCGCGACTTTCTGGTCGGTGACGGCTGGCAGGTTGGTGCTTTGTGCTGCTGGGTTTTCCGGAACGTATTTCTTCAGGCTAGGGTATTCGGTTTCCAGCTTTTTCAGGGTGGTGCAGCTGTTCAGGGCGGCGCGAATTGTTGTGAGTAGGTCGTCACGTTCTTTTTCAATGGTGTTCAGGGTTTTGAGGATGTCCCGCAGATAGCCCTGGTCGCGTTTTGATGGGAAGAATGTGTAGGTGTATTGATCGCTCGCGAGAATGCGCATTGGTTTGCTGAGTGTGAATTCGATACTGTGGTTGTCGCCCAGCATGTAGTGTGCAAAGTTGCCGTCGCCTTCTGTTTTTAATTTGATGGTGTTTCTTTGGTATGCTCCGCCGGCAGGGGCGGCTTTCAACCATTCTTGTATGTCTGCGGAATAGTGATTTTCAGCCGTGCGATCAGCAATCTTCTGGGCTTTGGCGCGTTGCGCTTCGGTCTTTGGGTATATCTTGTCTTTCAGAACGGCTGTAATGATGCGGTCTTTGATTGTGTTGGTTAGGCGGCTCATGGTTCGCTTCCTGTTGCTTGTGTTGTAAAGGGTGCCTGCGCCAGCAGTGGGGGAACTGGTGGGCTGGCGCAGGGCGTTACTTATGCGGCCTGTTGTTTCAGGCGGCTCCAGTGTTCGGTGTCTTCCCAGTTGGGCGGGGTGTAGTCGAGCCCGGGGTAGACTAGTCCGCTGCCTTTGCCGATGCAGGCAAAGCGGCTGTCGCGGCAGTGGATAAAATCGACGGCCAGGTGCAGGCGGTCGTAATGTTCGCGGGTGGCGTTGATCTGTTGCGAGGTGACCAGTTTGGTGCTTTCGCTGTCGATCAGGGCGGTAACGGCCTTTTTGAGGTCGATGTCGTAGAGTGCGGCGGCAACGTGCAGGTCTTTGTTCATGCTGTCGAAGTGCAGTTGCATGGCGTCACCGGCGTCGGCTTTGTAGCTGCTGAGTATGAGCGTGCAGAGCGCGAGGTGTTCGGTAATGCCGGCAAGGTCGTATTGTTCGTTGGCGGCGGTGTATTGGCTGAAAGCTTCGCGGTACGCATCCTGATGGGTGGCGTGGTCGCAGGCTTCGCCGGAATCAACGGACAGGTTGAACAGCTGACGCAGACCATGAGCTGCTTCAATGATGTTGAGGGTGTCGATTTCGTATTGCGATACCGTGCTGCAGCGGTTGCTGCAGATCTGGCTGGTGCAGTTAATGCAGGTCATTGTGTTGATCCTCTTTGATTCGTCTTCTGCCCAGAAAGCCCCAGTGAAGGGGCTTGTTAGGGGTGGGTAGCGGGTGGCTAGTTGCTGGACGGCTCAGCTCTTTTGATGTGGCTGATTATGTGGCTCACGTAGCGGGCCTGGTGTTTGGCGTCATCCAGCGCGTCGTGCTTCACGCCTGCAAATTCGATTTCTCTTTTCGGATCAATACCCATCATCCGGCCCAGCTCTACAGCGGTTCGGCAATCAAGTTCGTTGTAGAAAAGCCAGGGCGTTTTAAGCTCTGTTGCTAATGAGAAGGCTTCTGCCAGAATGTCGAGATCGAATGATGGAGAGTTAGCCCAAACCTTGATTTTCTTGAGGTCGCCGCCTGCAATATTGATCAGCCAGGCGTGAAGGTTTCTCAGTGCCAGATCGACGGTCATTGCATTCGGATCTTCGCAGCGGGTCAGTAAGGCTTTGGCTTCTTCGCCCTGTTCTTGCCACCATTTCAGGGTTTCTTCGTCACGACGCATTCCGAAGTCGATGCAGCTGAGGGTGTTAATTTCGCTGTAGAATTGGTTGCGGATCGTACCGAACACTTCGTCAAACTCTACTGCGCCGATGCTGAGGATTACGCTGCCCGGCTTGGTGCCCAGTGTTTCGATATCGATCATGATGTGCTTGGTCATTTCTGCTTTTCCTGTGCTTGTGTTGTTGTGGTGCCGGTTACGTCTTCCGGCGTCGTTGCGGCGACCGTCGTTGTATGCTGTTCCCCGACCTGCTCGCATTCAGGTGGCTCCGGGTCATTCCTCTTGTGGGCGCTGGCGGTGGAATGCTTTCATTTCCCAGCAGTTAAATGGTCGATTACAAGGTGCCCTTCATTGCCTCGCCGCTATTGCGGATTAGTGAGTGCTACATGGTTCTGTCCTCGGTTGGTTGCTGTTATTTCTTAGGTTAAAAATGGGCATAGCCCGGCACCTCGAAAGCCCCAGTGAAGGGGCTGCTTTTTCTCGCTACCAGCTACCAGCTACTCGCTACCCGCGGGTGGCTTTCAAGCCGCTTTCTGCTCTTTGAGTTCGCCGTATTGTTTGACGAATCCGGTTAGCCAGCTGATGCCCTTTTCTGTTACGACTACTTTGTAATAGTTGCGGGGTACGCCGCTGCCGGTGCGGGCCTGGCGCAGTTGGTTGCGCAGCAGGCCTATCTGAATCAGGCGGTGGCTGGCGGTATGGCTGCGACCGCAGGGTGATTTGGTGATGTGGCCGTGCTTGCGTAGCAGGGCCATCAGGGCCTGTCTGCCGCCTTTGATATTGGTGAGCTGGGCGGCTTCTTTCATGTCGATACACAGATTACGCATGGCTGCTCTCCTGTGGTTTGTCGTTGCGTACCAGCCAGTCGTAGGCGGCGTCGACGCTGCCAAAGTGCGGGCTGTTGCTGTCGCCGCTGATCACGTAGCGGCGTGTCAGGCCGATGCGTTTCAGCTTGATGGTGGCGCTGCGGTGTGTGCCGTTGTAGCGCCAGGCTTTGTCGCCGGTTTGTTGCAGGCGGCTCATGCTCTGGCTTCCTGTAGTTTTTTGGCGGCTTGCAGGGTGCTGAGGCCGTTGTGCCGGTGGTAGGCGAATACCTGTGCCATATGCTCACGGGCATTACGGCGAGGGTCGCGGCGGGTTGCCGGTCCGCCTGCTGTTTTGCTGTGTAGTTGGTTTGGCATGTAATAACGCCTATTTGGTTATATTTGAGGTGATTATCACCATAAGGTTATATTTCGTCAACACTAAAAGGTAATCTTTTTTCTTTTATTTGATTAAGGTGTTGATTTTTATGGTGATCTTTTTGTGTTTTTGTTGGTTTGTTGGAGTGTGTAAAATGTGCTTGGGCCTCGCAATGAGGTGGAGGGAGTCTTAAAACAGGAGGTTGTATGAAGGCTGCGATGATTGATATTTTGGAAGGGTTTATCTGGCTGGTTGCGCTACTGCTTGTGGTGGCCGGCGGTGCTGGCGGGTTTATTTTTGGTATGGGGGATTACCGGCCTGATATGGGGCAGGGGGCTATGTTTGGTGCGTTGGGTGGTCTGGTGGGGTTGTGTGCCGCTGCGATATTTTGCGGGCCAATGTTTGTATTGCTGCAGATGCGAGAATGTCTGGAGGATATAAGAAGTAAAGGGTAATAATTAAGCCCTGCGAGTCAGGGCTTTTTTGTGTCTGGTGTTTTTGTGGTGTGCGTCGCATTCTGCGACTAATTCTGAGGATCGGGTGGGTGTTTCAGGTGTTCGTTTATTGCCTGCATTATGGTGACGAAGTCTTTTCTGATGCTGGGTGGTAGTTCGTTGCTGGTTTTGATGAGTGCAGACTCTTCGGTCGTGAGAGCGGGCGTGCACTCTTCGCCGGTTACGTAATAATCCAGGCTTATGCCCAGGCATTGGCACAGTCGTGCTGTCATATCGAGCGTGCGGGGCTCTCTGTCGGCCTCCCATCCTTTGTAGGTGGTGAGGGCTACGTGCAGCTCCATTGCTATCTGTTCTTGTGTTCTCCCTTCTTTGAGCCGCGCCGCTTTTAAGCGGTCGCCTTTTGTCATGAGGTAATTCTCCGTTGTATATCGGATTTGCGCAAGAAAGGACGCGCTACGCCTGCTAAAACAAGCGTTTAGGGTGCTGTAATGCGTCCTTTCTGGCTTTTTGCTTGTTTTTATCGGACTATTCCGAGCGGCCAGATAAAGGAGTTCTGGCTTAAGTGGGGTTGTCGCAAGTTGTGTGCCAGTCTCATCTATTTAAAAATTGGGTATAGCTGGATATACTGTATGCTTGTACAGTATCTGTGAAGATACAGGGAGGTGTTAATGCAATCTACTCTTGAGGATGGTCGAAAGACTGTTGTGCCTATTTCTCGTAAATATCAGCGTTTGGTTGAGGCTGAAGAGCTGCTTATTGAGCGGCTGCGTCTGGATAAAAGCAATGTTTTGAGTGATGAGGAGTATGTGTCTAGAACTATGGCGTTGCAGATCAGGGAGGCAGCGTGGGGGCAGCGCTGGGGTGTTAAATGACGCTGTTGAGTGCAGCGTCAAAGATGCCGTCTTCCAGAGTTTCGGCTGTCTGTCCGTTCTTGATGGCTGCAGAGAAGGAGCCTGCGATAATGCGGGCTTTTTGTTGTGAATTCAGGGTTGTTCCCCGGCCAGTGAGTGTTAATCGTTCTATTCGGCTTATGAGTGCGCGAAGTAGCTCGATCTGTTCTGTTGTGAGTTCTTTGGTGTGCGGTTTTGAGGGCTGTTCGTGCATGCTTCCTTTTCCTGTGGTCAGCCAAACGCCGTTTGTTCCAGTGGCTTCCGCGATAAGCGCAACGTAGCCTGAAGACTGGATCTGCCCAGCTTCGATTTTCTGCAGTGATTGCTGCTTAAAATTTTCAGTACCGGCCAGGCGTCTAACCCGCTCCGCAAGTTGCTCTTGGGTAAGGTTTGCGTGGTCTCTGGCCTGTTTTATGCGGTGGCCAAATTTCGTGTATGCGCTATACCTTGCGCTACTTTCTCTTGTTTCATCCTGGATAGAGGTGGTTGGTTCGTCCAGACTATCGTGCCAGGTGTCAAGCCAGCCGATCGGCAGGCTGAAGTCTTCCTCTAGTGATCGCGCTATTTTCTCGCCAATAGGTTTATAAGCGTTATCGCCCATCAAGGCGCTCAGCTGAGACTGAGAGCGGCCTGTTTTCTCGATCATGCCTTTCTGTCCGCCGACTGATTTTTGTAATAGTCGGGCGTTGTGAAGGCGGGTTTGTTTGATGCCTGTCCATTCCATGCGCGTATTCTCGCTTTTATTACCTTTTAGGTAAAACACAAAAAGGTGTTGTATGATAAACACCAAAAGGTTATATTGCTCCGCAAGGAGGGTCTTTTATGCCTACTAAATCGGTTTTTAATAAGTTTATTAAAGATATGTCTGCCGCTGATTTGGCGGCTTATTGTGCGTCGTGTGGTGTGTCCGAGAAGTATGTTGTTGTCCATCTGAAGTACGGCAGTAAGGTGCCTCGCCGTGACTTGATGGTGCGGCTTGTCGCTCACTCGGGTGGTGCTGTTACTCGTGATGACTTGATGGCGCATTTTTATCCTGAGTCTGATTTTGCTGGCGCTGCCTGAATATCAGTATAGGTATTACGCGCAACACCGAAACAGAGTTTTAAAGAGGTTATAGACGTGGATGTATTGAATGAATTGGATAGCGGGTGGGTCATTGTTGAGTTTGATGGGCGCTTTATTTTTCAGCGGTTTGAGGGCGGTCAGTTGATTGAGTCGTACCGGTCGGTAGAGGCGGGTACGGCGGCTTTGTATGCGGTGGCTATCACGCAGGGGTTTGAGCCCCCGCGCGCATTGGTTGAGCGGTCTTAATTAATCTGGGTTGTCGACGCAGACGTTGCCCTGCTCATCGCGGTAAACGATCTGGTTGAATTCGACCTGAATAACATTGGGGCCTCTCCGTTTGAGGCGGTAGAAGTCAAGGGTTGAGAAGTCGAGTTCCATGTCGTCTGGGTGGGCTGACAGGAGTTGTTTGAGTTCTCTGACCGTGATGTTGGGAAGTTGTTTTTGGGCCATTGGTTCAGTCCTTTGCTTGCGGTGTTTTTGGTACGCCTGAGGGTAAAGGTAATTGATGGGGCTATCAATGGGTGCGTTAAGTGTGGAGGTTATAGACGTGGGAAGAGCAAAGAGTATTCACGATAACGGTCAGCTGCATGGGTTGCAGATGGCGTGTTATCACGCGGTGCATGATTACCAGCAGGGGCTGAGTAATTTTCTGGATGCGGCGGGTATCTCGCGGGATAAGGTCGATGTGTGGCGTAAGAAGCTGTCGCCCTCGGTGGATACTAACTACCTGAACCCGTATGAGATTGAGCAGATTATTGAGATTACCCGGGATGAGCGGCTGCTGAATGCAGTGGGGCATCTGGCGGGTGTGGTCTGGATGGATGCTGAGCAGTCTATGGTGCCGGGTGATCTGGATATGCTGCAGGTGTTTGGTCAGTTCGGTACCGCTGCGGCGGCTGTGACTGGGCATGTGGCGCAGGCGCTGGCGGATGGTGAGGTTGATGAGCTTGAGTTCAGTCAGTTGGAGGCGTTGCAGCAGAAGGTTGATCGCATGCAGGGCGAGATTGCGAATGTTGTTGAGCATTATCGGAGGAAGTGATGGACGCGAAAACGATTGAGTTTGTTGAGGCTGAAGCGAAGCCGGTGAAAGAGGTTGTGACTGAGCAGGCGGTGCTTGCGGGTGTTGCTGAGGATCGGGGGTCGGAAGGTCCGGCGCGGATTGGTGGTTGATATGAAGTTAATTGGTTTAACCGGCCCGGCGGGCTGTGGAAAAAATACGGTGGCTGAGATGTTGTCCCGTGGTGATCGTGGATTCCATCGCAGTATTCGAGTTCGTGAGCTGTCGGCGTTGGATGGGTATTTGTCTGAGCTGCCGTCGACGGAGTATGTAGTGTTCAGTGATGTGGATACTGAGGAGGCTGCGACATGGTTGCGTGAGCGGGGTGGTGTGATTGTTCATATCGTGCGACCTGGTGCAGATGATGAGCCACCAGTGGAGTATCAGCCGGGTGATTTCGCGCTGGATAACAGTTGTGACTATGCCGCGTTAAAGCAGTCGGTTGCGCATCATCGGTGGGATTGGTTGGGGCGTGAGAGGCCATAAAGATGAAAGCCGCTGCGGGAACAGCGGCCTCCGGTAGTGAGGGGCTGGGCGCTCCTCACAACACAAGCAGGTGGATTATAGGCCTGGTTTGGTTGGGTAAGCAAGGGGATTGTATGAATCTTCAGGAGTATGCAGCGCTGCAGGATGATAACGAGCTGTGCCATGAGGCGCGGTTGGTGTATCTGGTGTTTCGGCGGTATATGGATTTTGCTACGGGTGTGGTGGGTAGACAGCGGGTGGTGGATTACAACGAGATCCGGCAGTCGTTGGAGTACAGTCCGGCCCGGGGGAGTAGGGATAGCCCTAAGCGGTATTCGCGGGACCAGGTGAAGCGGTATATCCAGTTGCTGGTTGATCGGGGTTTGTTGCGGCGTTTGCATCGGTCTGGGTTGCGGGAGTCGATGGTTTTTTTGTTGCCATTGGCGAGTAGTGATTCAGTCCGTCTAAATGAGGAGCGCCACCAGAGCGCCACGAGAGGAGCGCCACCACTAAAGCCAGTAATGACGGGCGTTGCGGTTGATTCGAGCGCCACCGGAGCGCCACGAGAGGAGCGCCACATATCCGATATATCCGATACTCTCTCTCACCATATATCGCGCGAGGCTGTTTTTGCGATGCATTTGGCGTGGGAGCCTGAAGATAGTCAGGTTGTGGTTGATAGGGTGGGGGTTGATGGTTTTTCGCTGCATCACCTGGATGATGATCAGCGGAGTGTGATCATTGATGAGTTTCGGCGGTATTGGGTGGCGCGGCCTGATGTTCGGTATACGGAGTATGTGTGGTCGTCAAAGCTGGCGGATAGTGTTGTTTTTCATATGAGGGCGCGGGCATGAGTCGGTATGTGTCAACCGCTGCTAAGGGGCGGCGTCAGCAGTTGGAGATGGCTAAGTTGGTTGAGCGGGCGCATCGCCTGGTGGTGCAGGGCAGGGCTGATGTGAAGGGCGCTGTGCAGTGGGTGGCGGCTGAGAAGGGGTTGAATCGTAGTCAGTGTTTTTTGTTGAAGAAGGGGATTGTGGGGCTGTTGGGGCAGTCGGTGAGTTCGTCGGATGATTGGGGGAGTGGTTTGCTGGAGCTGTTGCGGGTGCCGTTCGGGCAGTTTGCAGGGGCGCTGGATGAGTTGAACAACACAAGCATGAGGGAATGGGAATGACAGAGGCAGTTGCGGTAGATCTGGTTGAGCGGGCGTTGAGTAAGCGGCGGGCTAATCAGGCGCGGGAGGATGGAATTGCAGCGGGTAATGTTGTGGTGAAGTCTGCAGTTAAGGGGCGGCTGGAGGAGTGGGCGCGGTTTAAGGTTGATGAGGCTAGTGGTTCGCTGGGTGGTGCGGGTGGTAATGTGATTGCCCGGTTGATGGAGAGTCAGGGTGAGTTGATTCGTTCGACGGCAGGTGAGCCGGATATGCCGGTGAGTGTTGCTGATACTGATCGGGCGGTGAAGAGTATAGAGTCTCGTTATCAGCGGGTGATTGTTCAGCAGTATTTGGAGGCTGGTCGATCTGTTGGGCAGAAGGCGAAAGCGGCGGGATGCCCGGTATCGACCTATTACCGTTGGCTGGCGTCTGCGCATGATCAGGTTGTGATGTTTTTGAGTGCGCCGAAGCGGCAGGCTGTGGCGCGTGAGGCGATGTTGAAGCGTATGAAAAAGTCAACAGAGTAAAAAAGGGTTTACACTGTGAGAATCAGGATGTATAAATAGCGTAACGTCAAATCAGTGCGTCAACAGAAACCCTGCTTCTTCCGGAGCGGGGTTTTTTTATGTCTGCGATTTCTCGTTTCCTTGATCAATTCTTGTTGTGTTGCCCGGCCTTTGTGCCGGGCTTTTTTATTCGTGGAGGTTGGTGATGGCTATTCGTTATGTGGTGGCTCACTGCAGTGATACGCCGAATGATCGGGATGTGTCTGCGGCTGATATTCACCGGTGGCATGGTGATCCTAAACCGCGCGGTAATGGTTGGGCTGGTATCGGTTATCACTATGTGATTCGCCGTGACGGAACGGTTGAGCATGGCCGTCCGCATTACTGGCCGGGTTCTCATGTTCGCGGTAAGAACAGTGTGAGTATCGGGATTTGTCTGATCGGGCGTGATGGGTTTACGGATGAGCAGATGGCTGCACTGGGTAAGCTGGTTGATGAGCTGCTGATTGAGTTTCCGGGTGCTGAGGTGGTGGGTCACCGGGATCTGGATTCTAAAAAGACGTGTCCGAATTTTGATGTGAAGCGCTGGTATCGCGAGCGCCTGTGAGTGTGATGTATGCAGTTAGCGTATTGGATTATCGCGCTGGGTTGCTTGTGGGTGCTGCGTTCATGTTGGCAGGTTTGGTGCCTGGTGCATGAGGCGAATCCGCATCGGGCGATCACGCATTTTGCTCAGCATCAGGTGTTACTGATCGGGCTGATTGCTGCGTTCTGTACCGGGCTGTGTTCGGTGACGGTGTATAGCACTGATGAGTACGGAATGTTGAGCCGGTGGTGGG
>JAOXSA010000511.1 GCA_025800245.1 Amphritea sp.
AAATCCCTCCTGCGACTTGCAAGGGGTAACAGCACGCACCGCTGCGATATTGGCGAACGCGCTGCTTAGTGACTCGGCATCTGCCGGAAAACCCGTGCGTGATCTCACGCCTCTAATCGAAAGGAAGTAAACAATGAAAACAAAGCTAAAGACACTTCTGATCTCCGCTGCGTTATCCACAGGGCTAGCAGCGGGTGTCGCTCAGGCTCAGGAACGTGTGTTTTTCGGTATCGCAACGGGCGGCACCGGCGGTACTTATTATCCACTGGGAGGGATGCTGGCACAGGTCATCTCTAACAACAGTGAGCTGCAAGGGAAGAAGATTTCGGCAACGGCTGAGACAGGTAATGCCTCGGTCGCTAACGCAGGCTTACTAGGCCGTGGTTCTATCGAATCAGCGTTTGTTGCCGCTGATGTGCTTGATGCAGCTTACAACGGTAAAAACCAGTTCAAAGGTAAAGAGATCAAAAACCTGCGTGCGCTGGGCGCCCTGTACCCAGAGACCGTGCAACTAGTAGCACAGCCGGGCATCAATAACTTCGCTGACTTGAAGGGCCGCTCTATCAGCTCGGGCTCGCCAGGTTCTGGCCAATGGCAGCTACTGGGCGACCTACTCAGCGCTTACGACATGAGCCGCGATGATATC
>JAOXSA010000526.1 GCA_025800245.1 Amphritea sp.
GCGCGCAGCAACAGCACCACAAAGGTGGCCTTTGGCACCGAGGCTGGGTTCTTCAGCGAATTGGGCATCCCGACCGTGGTCTGCGGCCCCGGTTCGATGGAGGGTCAGGGCCATAAGCCAGATGAATATCTTGAACTCAGCCAGCTTAAGGCCTGTGATGCGATGATGGATCGTCTTCTGGAAGATATCAGCAGATAACCCCGATCAGACAAGACAAAGTGCAAAAGCCCCCGGTACAGCGGGGGCTTTCGTCTATTGTGACCGGTTTACTTCTTCAGGTTGGTCCAGATCTGATCATAGACCGCCTGTGTTTGCTGATCACAGACCTGAATGAACACACCGGGGCCAGCATTGGCATGGGGGTTCTTTTCAGGCTGAGAGGCCAGCTCCGGGGTCAGCAGTTCCGTCACACCAGAGACGCCCGCATTATATTGCGTCCAGTTGGTCAGCATGGCCACGTTTTCCGGCTCAAGCAGGAAATCCATGAACTTCAGTGCATTGTCGCGGTTGGGCGCATCTTTGAGCAGAACAACATTGTCCATCCAGGCGATATAGCCCTGCGTTGGATAGGCATATTCCACATTTGCCCCTTCGGCGCGTGCCTTGGC
>JAOXSA010000527.1 GCA_025800245.1 Amphritea sp.
TCGCGCAGATATATATTATTCGCGGATGCCGACAAGCTGGTGAAATCATTACCTGCGTTCTCCAGAGTAATATCCGCGTTGGTTGCTGTCAGGCTCGCAGCACCATCGACATCGAGAGCCCCCGACTGCGCCAGGTCTCCGCCCGAAGTCACATCCAGAGTCCCTTTCAGAGTAGACGCAGCCAGTGTTAATGCATTGCTATCCTGGATCACAGCATTGACTGCATTCAGTGCCAGCAAGGAGAAATCGTTACCGCTGTTTCCCAGAGTTATATCCGCATTGGTTGCTGTCAGGCTGGTTGCGCCATCCACCTCAACAGCGCCAGACTGTGTGATATTGCCAGCAGCCGTCACGGTCAGATTACCGGCCAGATCGGTGCTGCCCAGTACAACCCCGTTGATATCATTTACGACAGCCGAGCCACCTTTCAGCGACAAGGTATTAAAATTATTGGCCAGGGTCAGAGTTACGGAGTCTGTATCAAAGCTTGCGGTATTCGCAACCACAAACGCCCCGCCGTGCAGGAGGAC
>JAOXSA010000531.1 GCA_025800245.1 Amphritea sp.
GTACGCCAGCTCAGCCCGGCCTGAGCACTTTCCAGAATCAGATACTCAAACAGCTGCTGATCATTAGTCTGAGGCACACCCCATACTTCATCATGATATTGCTGTTCCAGTTCGGTTTCGGTCGCCCAGGCGCATCGCTGACACATAGCTTCGTCCCTGATCTTATCTTCAGTTCTTATATTAAGTGCTTATATTCAGTGCTTAGTAGTACCGGGATTCGGTACAAAGTTGAGTGGCTGAGCCGGTTCCAGCTCAACCTTACCAGCACGATTCACGCGGGTCTCCAACTCTTCCGAAGGCTGGTCAGAACCGTCCATCGCCATCGAATCGCTGAAATCACAGCGTACGCACTCACGGTATTCGCGATCTTCATCGCGATACATCTTCAGGGTATCCATCTCGCCACAGCGCGGACAAACCGCGCCGGCGATAAAACGTTTTACTATTGTCATTACACTCTCTATCAAACAATCCAACAGCCTTACAGAGGCTGTGTATAAACGTGATGAGCGAAGGCTAGAGAAGGCAAAAATTGACGAAAAAGCGGAGTTTACTGAAGTAAATGAGCATTTTGAGTCAATTTTTAACACCCTATAGCCAAGTCGCAATAGTTTTTACATAGTCTCTCTGCAGCCGCCGTTAATCAACTCAGGCGGTAATACCGGAATGGCGCAGCAGGGCATCCACCTGCGGTTCACGACCACGGAACGCCACAAACAGCTCCATCGGTTCTTTTGATCCGCCCATCTCGAGGATATTCTCGCGGAACGACTGACCGGTTGTGGTATTAAACACACCCTCTTCCTCAAACCGGGAAAACGCATCCGCCGATAGTACCTCAGCCCATTTATAGCTGTAGTAACCAGCCGCGTAGCCACCGGCAAAGATATGGCTGAAGCTGTGCTGGAAACGGTTAAAGGCGGGCGGTGTCACAACTGCTACCTGCTCGCGTACCCGGTTCAGCACCGACTGAACATCGGTTTCACCGGCAACAAATTCTTTGTGCAGCTGGAAATCGAACAGGGAGAATTCCAGCTGACGTACCATCATCATACCGGACTGGAAGTTCTTTGCCGCCAGCATTTTGTCTAACAGCGCCTGTGGCAGAGTCTCGCCGGACTGATAGTGACCAGAGATCAGCGCCAGCGCTTCCGGCTCGTAGCACCAGTTTTCCAGGAACTGACTCGGCAGCTCCACCGCATCCCAGGCAACACCGTTTATGCCGCTGACATCGGCGCATTCAATGCGGGTCAGCATGTGGTGCAGACCGTGGCCAAACTCGTGGAACAGGGTGGTCACTTCGTTGTGGGTCAGCAGGGCAGGGTCATCACCCACCGGTGGGTTAAAGTTGCATACCAGATAAGCCACCGGCAGCTGCAACGCACCGCCATCCAGACGGCGACGGATACGGCAGTCATCCATCCAGGCGCCGCCACGCTTCTTAGCGCGAGCGAACGGATCAAGGAAGAAACGGGCGATGGTCTCACCGCTACGGGACACTTCAAACAAGCGGGCATCATCGTGCCAGCGATCAAATTCTGTGACTTCGCTGATTTCAATATCAAACAATTTACCGGTCACCTGGAACATACCATCCAGCACTTTCGGCATTGGGAAATAAGGCCGCAGCTCTTCCTGAGAGATCGCGTAACGATCCTGCTTCAGTTTCTCACCGAAGTAGCTGACATCCCAGGCCTGCAGACCGGTAAGGCCTGCCTGCTGTTCCGCAAAGGCCCTCAGCTCAGCAAATTCCTGCTCAGCCACCGGACGACTTTTCTCAGCCAGATCATTCAGGAAACCGATCACCTGATCCGGGGTTTCCGCCATCTTGGTAGCCAGACTGTATTCGGAGTAATCATTAAAGCCTAACAGCTGCGCCAGCTCGGCCCGCAGAGTCAGGATATCCTGCATCAGCGGCGTGTTATCCCACTGACCGGCCTGAGGTCCCTGATCGGAAGCACGGGTTGCAAATGCGGTGTAGATCTCTTCGCGCAGTTCACGGTTATCCGCGTAGGTGATCACGGCAAAGTAGGACGGGAAGTCCAGCGTAATCAGCCAGCCCTGTTCACCTTTGCTTTCAGCCATCTGTTTTGCAGCGGCCATTGCGCTATCCGGCAGACCTGCCAGATCAGCTTCATCAGTGATCAGCTTGCTCCAGCCATCGGTAGCATCCATGACATTCTCAGAGAACCTGGTGGTCAGTTCAGACAGCTTCTGCTGCAACTCGCCAAAGCGTTTCTGACCAGCATCATCCAGCGCGATACCGGACAGTCGGAAATCACGCAGGGCGTTATCGATCACCTTCTGCTGAGCAGTGCTCAACTGAGTGTATTCAGCGCTTTCCGCAATCTGCTGATAAGCCTGGTACAACGCCTGATTCTGGCCTAGTTCGGTCCAGTACTGGGATAATTTAGGCAGGCAGGCATTGTAGGCATCCCGCAGCTCATCGCTGTTCACGACGGAGTTCATATGAGATACCGGTGACCATGCCTTGCCGAGTCGGTCATTACATTGCTCCAGCGGTGCTACGACGGTTTCCCATCCCGGAGTACCAGTCTGCTGTGCAATCGCTTCAACCTGCGCGCGACAATCCGCCAGCAGCTGATCAATCGCAGGCTCAACCTGATCCGGCTGAATCTGGCTGAAAGGGGGTAGCAGGTGGTCCTGTAGCAGTGGGTTGCTCATATCTCTCTCCGTAACGGATACAAAATTCAATACAACTATTTATGGGGTAAGGCTGCCCTGTTTTCAATCGCTGTGATCGGTTTATTATAGATTCCTGACAGCGCCAACCTGACAACAACCAGACGAGATTTATTCATGACCGTACGTACCTATCAGGGCACCACCCCAAAACTGGGCAACGCCGTATTTATCGACCCCACCGCCGTGGTGCTGGGAGATGTTGAACTCGGCGATGATGTCTCCGTCTGGCCATTGACCGTGATTCGCGGCGATATGCACCGCATCCGCATCGGCAACCGCACCAGTATTCAGGACGGCTCCGTATTACACATCACCCACGCAGGCCCGTTTAACCCGGATGGTTTCCCTCTGATCATCGGCGATGACGTCACCGTCGGCCATCAGGCCATGCTCCACGGCTGCACCATCGGCAGCCGCGTACTGGTTGGCATGGGCGCCATGGTGATGGACGGTGCCATTGTCGAAGATGACGTCATCATCGGCGCCGGCAGTCTGGTACCACCGGGCAAAACCCTGAAAAGCGGTCATCTCTACGTTGGCCGCCCGGTCAAAGAAGTACGTGAATTAACCGAAAAAGAGATGAGTTTTTTTACATATACGGCCGGGAATTATGTGAAGTTGAAGGATACTCATATCGCAGAGCGATATGAGAAGTAGCTGGAACGGCGGACAAAGCCCGCCTTGCTCGTGGCTAGACGGGATGCATAGCATCCCTTGCTCGAAAGAGCGTGAAGCTACAGCTTTACTCAATGATACTCAAAATAAAAAGATGAAAATTAAACCCACCTTCACGACTTAGACATTTTAATCAACTTTCCTATTTGCTCCATGCCATCGAACGTCGACGGTAACTTTTCATCATCAGAAACAATCCCGGAGAAAATTATACTTTCAAATTTTTCTAAAGAGCTTCCATCTTTTTTCTTAATGTCAGAAGAATAATCTGCGTAGTGCTGTATGAATCGACAAAGAGTCTTTCTAAGCTCTATCTGCAATATTTGAGACTTCACACCCTTGTAATTAAACAATAAAACCCTGAAATAATAGACAAGTATAATTACTATAGAAAGGGTAGGTATTGTTGACAAAGCCAGCGGAACTTTAAGATCATTTATTTTTTCAATATGATAATAAATAAAACCAATCTCAACAGTCAAAGGCAGAACTATTAAAGCCCCTATAACTCTGATCCAAAATAGCACCTTATCCTTCTCTTCTTTTTTCTCTTTTGCAAGGTCGTTGAAACCATCAAACAAACCCACAAAATTGAACCCAGATTCGTATTCTTTAAGTGAATCCTTCAAAGACTCTACTCGAGCCTCTCTTTGCGCCAGAGTCTTCTCCCATCCTTCAGAGCGCTCATCTAAAGACTGAGAAATCTCATTAAAACTCTTTATACTCTGTATTGTGTCACTATTTGCAATTGACTTAAAAATGCTGATCGGCATTTCTTTAATTGCGAATTCTATTTGATCTCTAGGCTGATCTTCAAAATCATCAATATAACGAAATGCAAATTGCTTTATTTTTTCAAACTCACGTGAAAGCTCATTCTTAATTGACAAATCAAACTCAAGAAGAAACCTAAAGCATATTGAAAAAATATCATCAAACTTTTCTTTTGAAAAATCAGATTCATTGATAAGTAATTGACTTATAAAATGATCACCAATCCATGAAACATTAATACTACAGTACTCACCCCACTGCTCAGGATTTTTTATCATTGACTGTACAACACTATGTATATGAGCATTTCTCTGCGCACTAAATTCATCACTTTCATAAACCCCTTCAATCAATTTTTTGAAATTTGAAAGAGCTGACTTACTATTGGATCTTTCAAAAAAATCTGAATTATCTTCCACCGTTAAAAACCTCAAAATAAGCAAGATAAAAAAGCCAATACATCTGTTTAAAAAAGAATTAACTAATAGTTTACTGAAAAGCAACCACATCAAAGCTGTTAATTTTTCCAGCAAGGGATGCTTGCATCCCGTCTAGCCACGAGCAAGGCGGCTATGCCCGCCGTTCCAGCTACGGCTCAACTAAAGTTGAGCGATCCAACCGCTGCCGATAACTCATCACCAGCAATACCCGGATTTCTGTTTGCTGAATCTTATAGATAACCCGATAGTTGCCTTGCACAACTTCGCGGATCTCTGAGCGCTGAATTTCAGAGACGATGCGCCCGCTTTCTGGGAAATCTGAGAGTCGCTCCACCGAGCCGAATATATCCTCAACCCACTGTTCGGCGACGCTGGGCTTATCCAAAGCGATATACTCAGCAATATCGCGGGCCTGATCCACCGCCATGAGAGACCAGATTATTTTCAACGAGCCCTCCCTCAACGAGAGATCCCTTTCATCACCATAGCTTTGGCGTCGTCATGGCTGATTCCCCGTCCTTCATCAATCTGGGTTTCAGCTTTATAGATCGCTTCCAACATCTCTAAGCGTGCCTGCATCGCTTCAAACTCACCTACATCCGCCAGTACCGCAACACCTTTACCGTGTTGGGTGATGACTAAAGGCCTTTTAGTTTCAGTGACTTGCTGGATACAGGAACTGACGCCCGCCCTGAAATCAGAGAGTGGGCGGATATCTTCTTCAGGATTAATGCGTTGCATCACAGAACACCTTTTGTACAGAATTAAGTACAAAATAGCGCAATTCAGTAGAAGAGCCAACAACAGATAGCGCAGAATATCGGGCCTGGAAGACCCTCGCTACAAGGCAATGAAGGCCAGGATACTCCCTCGCTCCTGGCTTATTCCAGCAAGGGATGCCTGCATCCCGTCCAGCCACGAGCGAGGCGGGCTATACCCGCCGGTCCAGCCACGGAGAAATACGCCCTACACGTATTCCTATGCCTTAGCCTTCGCGATCTCCCTCAACCGCTTAACCACCTGCGCATTAATAGAGCGCTGGGTGAAGTTACCGTCATCTTTCAGCTGGCCCGCTTTACGGCCCATCAGTAGCTCCAGACACTCGTCCACTGTGCCTACTGCATGAATGCAGAACTGGCCTTCGGCGACAGCATCAACGACCTCACGTTTCAGCATCAGGTTACGGACGTTGGCTTTAGGGATAATCACGCCCTGTTTGCCGGTCAGGCCGCGGGTGTTACAGAGATTGAAGAAGCCTTCAATCTTCTCATTCACACCACCGATCGCCTGCACTTCACCGTACTGGTTGATGGAACCGGTCATGGCATATTGCTGCCTGATCGGAATATGGGTGAGGGCGGAGATCAGAGTACAGATCTCGGCCATGGAGGCGCTGTCACCGTCGATATAACCGTAGGATTGTTCCAGTGCGATGCTGGCCGACAAGGTCAGCGGGAAGTCCTGGGTGTACTTATGCCCCAGATAACCGGACAGGATCAGTACCCCTTTTGAATGGATCGGCTGCCCCAGGGTCACCTCACGTTCAATATCGACAATGCCCCGGTTACCCGGGTGCACCGTGGCGGTGATACGCGCCGGGAAACCGAAGGAAACATCGCCCACACCCAGCACCGTCAGACCATTAGAACGACCGGCATCTTCACCGTCGGTGGCGATCAGGACCGTCTCGTTGAGGATACTGTCGAGAATTTTGGAGGAGATACGACTGGTACGGCGCTCTTTGGCCTGCAACGCCATCTCCACGTGCTGATCGTTGATCAGTTCATCTTTCTGTTTGATCCGCTTGTAGTCCGCTTCACAGAGCAGATCCACCAGCTCACCAACATGAGCAGACAGCAGCTCCTGATCCTCTGTCAGACGGGAGCTGTGCTCCACCAATCGCGCTACTGCCTGACGGTTCAGCGGTGCCAGGCCCTCTTCATCGGCCAGAGTTTTCATCAGCCGGGCGTAGCTGCGGATAGTCGCGGGTTCACGCTTCACATCTTCATCAAAGTCCACCACCACACGGAACATCTTCTCGAAGTCGTGATCCAGCTCCTGCAGCAGATAATAGGTTTCCCGGGTACCGATCAGCACCACTTTCACATGCAGAGGAATCGACTCCGGCGCCAGGGTGATGGTACCCATACCAGTCATCTCTGACATCGGATTCTCGATACGGATTTCGTGAGATTTCAACGCCCGCTTCAGAGCGCCATAAACAAACGGCTGCTCCAGCAGTTTTTCTGATTCCAGCACAAGATAGCCACCATTAGCGCGGTGCAAAGCACCGGAGCGGATCAACTGGAAGTTGGTGCTGAGGGAACCCATCTCAGAGTTGTACTCCACCCGGCCAAACAGGTTGTCGTAGGTAGGGTGGGTCTCAAACACCACCGGCGCGCCTTTGGTTTTCTGGTTATCCACCAGCATATTCACGCCAAAAGTCGTTTCCATATACTGACGGCGGGCAGAATCGGTGCGAGCCTCGTTAGGCTTATCATCACCGATAATATCCATGGCGTTCTTGACCAGATTGGATTCCAGCTGGGTCAGATAATCCGGCACACCAGCGTTGTTGTGATACTTTTCACGCAGCGGCTGAATCAACGGTGCCACCGCACTGCGGGCGGTATCACGGTCCAGCGCTTTCATCCGATCACCGGCTTCGCGACGCCACTGAGGCATGCTGGCCAGCTCCTCATTGAGGTGATCTTCCAGCTTGGCGATATTGCTGGTGAACTGGTCACGGATCTCTTCCGGCAGCTGTGAAAATGCCGCTTCGTCCATCCCCTGACCGTCGGCTACCGGTGTAAAACCGATGCTGCCGGCATCACGATACAGCGCGATACTGTGCTCCCGAGCCAGACTATCGACCTGATCAATAGCCTGATCATAGAGACGGTTAAAATCCCGTTCGACCTTACTTTTCTTGCGCTGATAAGCAGGGCTTTCAAAAGCCGCAGGCAGTTCGGTCAGGATCGCTTCGATCAGATGCTTAATATCCCGTTTGAATACCCAACCTTTACCCGCTGGTAGCTGAATAGCGATCGGTTTACGGCTTTCCTGCAGGTTGTTGAGATAGCACCAGTCGCTGGTTTTCTTCAGCTCTTTCTTAGCAATCGAGCGGATGCTGTCGATGGCGAATGAAAAACGACCGGTATGGGGATTGCCCATAACAAACATGTTGTAACCCGGACGCTTCATGCCGATGCCGAACTCCATCGCTTCGACGGCGCGTTCCTGACCAAAGAAGCCAGTGTAGGGTTCCAGAGTTTCAGTGGTCTTGAAAGGCAGCAATTCCGTGCTGCAGTGACGGTAAAGCTGATCGGGGGAGAGACGGGTGTCTTTTTCCATAACGGCTCGCTCCTGCGTCGCGGGTTTCCCCTGTTATAACCCGCAGGGGAAATCCACGCAATAAAGCCGTCAAAATCAGTCAGTTAAGCACTTATGATAAGCGCTTATAAAAAGCGACTAATTATTGTTCAGTAGTTGATGTCTGAGTTCCTGAATCACTTCGGATGTGTCCGGTCTGACACCGCGCCATACCGAGAACGATTCAGCCGCCTGCTCAACCAGCATGCCGAGGCCATCCAGCGCTTTCTCTGCACCGTGATCCGCCGCCCAACGGTTGAACGCAGTAACCTCTGCGCCATACATCATGTCGTAGCACCAGGCAGACTCAGCCAGCAGATCATCCGGCAGGGGAGGGATCTCCCCTTGCAGACTGGCTGCGGTACCGTTGATCACCAGATCAAACTGCTGACCGGCTAACTGATCGAAACCGCAAGCGGCAATCTCGCAGCCATAGTTATCAGCGGTTTCCTGAAACAATGCTTGCAGGGTTTCTGCGCGAGCCACAGTCCGGTTAGCGATCACCAGACGGGCAGGGCGCTGCGCCAGAATCGGCTCCAGTACGCCGCGGACAGCACCACCAGCACCCAGCACCAATACCTGTTTGCCGGCAATCTCGCCACCGTTGTTAACAGTAATATCGGTGATCAGGCCGACACCATCGGTGTTATCACCACACAGCTCACCAGCTGCATTGCGATACAGGGTATTTACCGCACCGGCCAGTCGGGCCCGTTCACTGTGCTGCTGCGCCAGCTCCCAGGCCTGCTCTTTAAACGGAATGGTGATGTTCAGGCCTTTGCCAGTATCCATCAGAAAGTTATCCACAGCCTCTGTAAAACCATCTTCGGCCACCAGAATTGCGCTGTAGTCCAGATCCTGTGCGGTCTGACGGGCAAAAGCACTGTGAATCAAAGGTGATTTAGAGTGCTTGATCGGGTTCCCGAAAACACCGTAACGATCAGTCATCACTCTGCTCCAGCCAGTTCTGTGGTTTCAGGTAGATATCGTACAGCTCCGCTTCTTCAGTACCCGGTTCCGGTTTCCAGTCATAACCCCAGCGCACCTCCGGCGGCAGGGACATCAGAATAGATTCAGTACGGCCTCCGGATTGCAGACCAAACAGAGTGCCCCTGTCGAATACCAGATTGAACTCGACATAACGGCCACGACGGTGCAGCTGGAAATCACGCTGACGTTCGCCGTATTCTATATCTTTACGTTTTTCGATAATCGGGCAGTAAGCCGGCGCGTAGGCATCACCGATAGAGCGCATCAATGCGAAGCTCTGTTCAAAGCCCAGCTCATTCAGGTCATCAAAGAACAGACCGCCGATACCCCGTGGCTCGTCCCGGTGTTTCAGATAGAAATACTCATCACACCACTGACTGAAGCGTGGGTAGATCTCTTCGCCAAACGGATCACAGGCCGCTTTCGCCGCCAGGTGCCAATCGCGGCAGTCTTCACGGTTACCGTAATAAGGGGTCAGATCAAAACCACCACCGAACCACCAGACCGGCTCCTCCCCCTCTTTCTCGGCGATAAAGAATCGCACATTGGCGTGGGAGGTAGGCACATAAGGGTTATGAGGGTGGATTACCAGCGATACCCCCATCGCCTGAAAGTTACGACCGGCCAGTTCAGGGCGATGGGCAGTAGCAGATCCCGGCAGTTTATCACCGAACACATGGGAAAAATTCACACCGCCTTTTTCAATCACTGCACCATTCGCCAGTACCCGGGTGCGACCACCACCACCGGCTTCACGCTGCCAGCTGTCCTCGACAAACGTTGCCCCGCCATCAGCCTGTTCCAGCGCTGCACAGATGCTGTCCTGCAAACTCAGCAGGTACTCTTTTACCGCATTAATGTCCGGTGCTGACATGTCAAGTCCCCTTATCCGGTTGTCGCCATTAGTGCTCACTAACGGCTAAAAGATGGTTATGCTCTGACTGGTGTGTCACTGTCCAGTCGGAAGATCTGTGTCGGCTTGGCCAGCAGCCCCAGCTCACCGGGTACGATAGCCGCCACTTTATCCTTAAAGTGAATACTTACTTTCAACTTATCTCTTGCTGGATGGCGATCTGAATAATTAGCCGAAGTTGAAACAATCATCGATCCGAATTCATCACACAGCGATTTAACCAGTGAGTGATCACTCACTCTTACCGCGACAGAACTATGATTACCTTTAACCCAATAGGGAATAAGGTCGTCCGGATCAGGCAGAATCCAGGTCACTGGTCCCGGCCATGAAGCGGTTACACGCTGATAGTCTTCAAGCGCAAGATTGTCCAGTAAAGGTTTTACCTGCTGAACACTTGAGGCTACCAGAATCAGCCCTTTGTGCATCGGTCTGCGCTTGATATTCAGCAGATGCTGTACCGCGGATTCATTGAAAGGGTCACAACCCAGGCCCCAGACTGCCTCGGTCGGATAAGCAATCACACCACCCTGATGCATTGCCTGTGCAGCCTGACGAATATGCCACCAGCCCATGATACTCAACTCTCTTCGTTATTCGCTTTAGTCCGCTTCGCTTCCACCAGTCATTTGCTACGGCTGAATCAGGACCGGCTGACAGCAGCTTAGCTGACGAACCAGACCGAAACCCGACTAAAGCGCTTAAATTGGCAGGAAAACGAGGCAAACTACTCTAAAAGAGGGAGGCTTTCAACCACGCATAAAGTCGGTATTCAATCTCCGATACACAACCCAATACCCTATTCAGACACAGCGGATATAGCCTTCGGGCTGGCGGGCAATAAACCCCTTCAGCTCCATTGCCACCAGCAGCGACATCAACTCACCGGTACTGCGACCGGTCCGGTCTACCAGAGTTTCCAGCGTACAGATTTCATAGCCCATATACTCCAGCAGCCAGGCCTCTTCTGCAGAGAAGTGACTGCTTTCAGGCTCCGGCCTTAATTCTTCGATCTGGTAACCGGCCAGTATCGCGCCAAGCGATTCAATAATATGCGTAGTGGTTTCCACCAGCTGCGCCCCTTCACGAATCAGGGTATGACAGCCATGACTTTGCGGGTTATTCAATGCTCCGGGCAGGGCGAACACTTCTCGCCCTTGCTCCAACGCCAGCCGGGCTGTAATTAACGAGCCGCTGCGCTGAGTTGCTTCGACCACCAGCACCCCGGCACTCAGCCCACTGATAATCCGGTTGCGACGAGGGAAATTATGGGGCAGCGGCGCCATGTTGAGAGGGTATTCAGAAACCAGTGCGCCATCACACTCAACAATGTCCTGTGCCAGTTGAAGATGCTGTTTAGGGTAGATATTCGCTAACCCGGAACCCAGCACTGCCACGGTAGGCTTTCCAAGCTCCACAGAGGCGCTGTGAGCAACGCCATCGATACCCCTCGCCAAACCACTCGTAACAACGATTCCAGCGCCTGAAAGAGCTCTGGCGAAGTCGTTTCCAACCTGCATTCCGTTACGACTGGCAGAACGGCTGCCAATAATGGCAATCTGCGGCAGATGCAGGGCGGTAATACTGCCCTTTACATAGAGCAGAAGCGGAGGATCACTGATCTCTCTTAACAGCGCAGGATAGTCCCCGCAGCCCAGCGTCAGGATATGATGATCGGTTTCAGTCAACCATTCAGAGATCTGCTCTAATGCCCGGGGCTCCGGCCAGCAACCCGACTGGTAAGCCCGGATCGCATCGACGGTCTTATCAGGCAGACGCAACTGCTGCATCTCTGCCACAGACATGGACAAACAGCGAAACGGATCATCGTCAAAGTGTTGCAGAAGTTTCAGGGAGGTCCGGCAGCCAATACCGGGGAGTTCTGACAGTGCTATCCATGCACGGTAATAGGAAAGATCGAACAGATCACATTTTGTAGCCATTGGACACTCCTTGTCCGACTGCCGCCAGTCAGAATTCCTGACCGGCGGTACAACGTACTAGGGCATGAGGATCACTGTGGGTTCCGCACCTCATCGCCCACGGAAATAATATTTGTAGCATTCAGGATCAGGGCATAGCTGACCTTATCATAGGCTTTAAATACCATCATCTGACCGGATTTTTCAGAAGGCAGAATGATCAGCTCTTTAGTGACCGGATCTTTCAGTCGCTCACCCGTCTTGAAGATGGTCAGCACATGCCCTGACTCCAGACCTTCGCGGGCGCCCTGACTAATGGCAACAACGTCATACTGACCGGCCTGACGTACACCGCGCAGCACAGACAGAATCTTACCGTTAATCTCATCCTGAGCAGCAGAAGGGTAGAAGATCGACTGAATTTCTTCAGTCTGAGTCGGGTATACACGGTCCAGAGAGCCGATCTCTTCACGGGTCTTACGCAGATCCAGAGTAATAATATCCTCTGCACGGGCGTGAATAACCCCCTCACCAATTTTGAACAGCTCATAACCCAGTGATTCACCGGATTCAGGATCAACATATTCACGGGCCGGACGATAGATGTTCTGGCGGGAATGATCAGCCACCAGCTCACCCCGGGCATAAACACGGTCACCGGCACCGGCCACAATGCGGTTATCCACACTACCGACAATATACGGGGCACTGGTCAGCTCATCGGAATCCAGCACGATGTTATCGGACAGGAAACTGATAATGTCTTTCAGCGGAATCGCCGGAATAGCATCTTTCAGCGGCGATACTTTAGCGCGCGGGCTCAGGCGCAGGATACCGTCATTCACCACCAGTCTTGGCTGGCCATCCACCCATTTCAGGGTCAGCACATCGCCAGGATAGATCAGATGCGGGTTATCGATCTGCTGGTTATAACCCCAGAGCTGAGGCCACTTCCAGGGGGACTTCAGGAACATGCCCGAGATATCCCACAAAGTATCGCCTTTGACTACAGTATAGGTTTTCGGATGGTTCTCCTGCAGCGCGAGAGTGTCTTTGCGAACATCCGCCTGAACCGGGGATACAAGACTCAAACACACCATTAAACTGCCCAGTACGCCTGCTACCAGTTTTTTCATCATCAAATCCTTTCTAAGACCGCTGCATTTTTAGGAGTCTATAACAGTATCGGCAATACATTGCCCATCTATATCAGTATAATGGGTAGATTATTGATTCTTGCGCGCCTTTTTTTCAACCTTTTCTTTTGATGTTGCAACCATGGCATTACTTCCTATTCTCGAATTTCCCGATCCGCGTCTGCGTACAGTGGCAGAGCCTGTAACCGAATTTAACGATGAACTGCGTCAGCTGGTTAAAGATATGTTTGAAACCATGTATGACGCACCCGGAATTGGTCTGGCAGCGACTCAGATCAATGCTCACCAGCGTATCATCACCATCGATGTATCTGAAGATAAGGATCAGCCACTGGTTGTGATCAATCCTCAGGTTGAACCGCTGACTGACGAAACAGAAAAAATGCAGGAAGGCTGCCTGTCGGTACCGGGCTTCTACGAAGATGTTGTTCGTCCGAACCGCATCCGCCTGACCGCCCAGAACGAAAAGGGTGAGGAATATACCCTTGAAGCCGACGATCTGCTGGCAGTGTGTATCCAGCACGAGATCGATCATCTGGATGGCAAACTGTTCGTTGATTACCTGTCGCCGCTGAAGCGTAACCGCATCCGCAGCAAGCTGGAAAAACTTCATCGCCAACGTGTCTGAGAAACCGATGTCTGACAGCGCTAAACAACTCCGCATTCTGTTTGCCGGCACACCTGATTTTGCCGCAGCCAGCCTTCAGGCCCTGCTGGATCAGGGTTACAACGTTATCGGCGTCTATACTCAACCGGACCGTCCGGCTGGCCGGGGCCGTAAACTGACCCCGAGCCCGGTCAAGAAAGTTGCCCTGGAGCATGACCTGCCTGTTTATCAGCCGCTGAATTTTAAAGCGGAAGAGGACCGGTCGGAGCTCCAGAATCTGAATGCCGATCTGATGATTGTTGCCGCCTACGGCCTGCTGCTGCCGCAGCCAGTGCTGGATGCTCCACGACTGGGTTGCGTCAATATCCATGCATCATTGCTGCCACGCTGGCGCGGCGCTGCGCCAATCCATCGTTCGCTACTGGCAGGCGATGCTGAAACCGGCATCACCATTATGCAGATGGATATCGGTCTGGATACCGGCGACATGCTGTGGAAAAAAGCCTGTGACATTCTGCCAACAGACAGTAGTGGTGAACTGCACGATCGCCTGGCGGTACTGGGCGCTGAAGCAATGCTGGAAAGCCTTCCGGGTATTGCAGAGCAGAGCCTTACAGCCGAAAAACAGAACGATGAACTGGCCTGTTACGCCCATAAGCTTGAAAAAGCGGAAGGCGAGATTAACTGGAATAACAGCGCTGCTGACATCGCTCTGCAGGTCCGTGGTCTGAGTCCCTGGCCAGTTGCCTACACACAGCTGAATGACGCCACCATGCGCATCTGGAAAGCGGAAGCCACTGAGCAATCCTGCGCCGATGCTGCCCCTGGTACAGTAATCAGCACCGATAAAAAAGCGATCTACGTCGCGACATCCGACTGCGCGGTGAAACTACTGCACATTCAGCTTCCGGGCAGTAAAGCAATGGAAGTCAGTGCCGTACTGAACTCCAAGAAAGAGTTGTTTGTCACCGGTACTCAGCTAGGCTGATATTTGATGAATATACGCGCCCTGGCCGCCCGTACGCTGACCCCTGTTATCGGCTGTAAAGAGTCACTGAATACCGCACTGCCACGCAGCCTGGAAAACTGTCCGGACAACGAAAGAGCGCTGCTCCAGCAGATCTGCTATGGCACCATGCGCTCTCTGCCCCGACTTCAGTGCCTGGCAAGACAACTGCTTAAGAAGCCTTTCAAACCTCAGGATCGGGACGTTGAAGCCCTGCTACTGTGTGGCCTGTATCAACTGCTTGAGATGCGTATTCCGGCGCATGCAACGCTGAGTGAAACCGTCGAAGCGGCAGATAAGCTTAAGAAAGGCTGGGCAAAAGGGCTCCTGAACGCCGTTTTGCGCCGGGTACAGCGTGAACAGTCGGAACTCGAGGCGCAACTTCAGTCTGAGCCGGAATTCCACTACAACCACCCGCAATGGTTTATCAGCAAGCTGCAGCACAATTGGCCCGACCACTGGCAGCAGATTCTGGAACAGAATAATCAGCAGCCGCCCATGACACTGCGGGTAAACACGCAGCAGATATCCCGTGAAGACTATCTGAAGCAACTGGTCGATAACGAGTTGCCAGCTCATGCGACCGCTTATGCGGATTCTGCAATCACCCTGCAGCAGGCTGTGGATGTGAATCTGTTACCAGGTTTCAGTGATGGCGCTGTCAGCGTTCAGGACGAAGCGGCTCAGCTGAGTGCCTTCTTACTGGATCTGCAACCGGGTCAACGGGTACTGGATGCCTGTGCCGCTCCCGGTGGCAAGCTCTGTCACATTCTTGAGCATCAGCCCGATCTGAATGAAGTTGTAGCAATTGAGCTGGAGCAGGGCAGAGCGGCCCGGATTTATGAGAACCTTGAGCGACTGAAGCTTAACGCTCAGGTCATTGTGGACGATGCCAGCAGTGATAGCTGGTTTGATGGCAACAGCTTTGACCGCATTCTGGTGGACGCGCCCTGTTCTGCAACAGGTGTTATTCGCCGTAATCCGGACATCAAACAGCTACGCCAGAGTGAAGATATCAAAGCACTGGCCGATCTGCAGATTAAGATTCTGCAAAACTGCTGGAACATGCTGAAACCCGGTGGCCGACTGGTATACGCCACCTGCTCCATCTTCCCACAGGAAAACGAGCGGGTAGTGGAACGCTTTCTGAAATTGCAGGACAATGCTGAGCATCAGGTCATTGAAGCGGACTGGGGCATAGAACGCCCTTACGGCCGTCAGTTGTTCCCTCAACCAGAAGGGCATGACGGTTTCTATTACGCGGTACTGATTAAACAGTGAACGCGATAGCGCCACTGATCGGAGACGGATAAAAGATGAAGATTATTATTCTCGGGGCAGGTCAGGTAGGCGGTACGCTGGCTGAGAACCTGGCCAGTGAAGCGAATGATATTACCGTTGTCGATACCGACATAGGCCGCCTGCGAGAGTTGCAGGACCGGTTGGATATCCGCACTGTCGAAGGTAAAGCCTCCTATCCGACCATCCTCGAACAAGCCGGCGCGCGGGACGCCGACATGCTGATCGCCGTTACCAACAGCGACGAAGTAAATATGATCGGCTGTCAGGTCGCCCAGACTCTGTTTAACACCCCGACCAAGATCGCCCGTGTCCGTGAGCACGACTATCTGCGCAAGAACAAAGCGATCTTCACCGACAAATCGATCCCGATTGACGTACTGATCAGCCCGGAAGAGCTGGTAACCAAGCACGTACGCCGCCTGATTGAGCACCCCGGAGCACTTCAGGTGCTCGACTTTGCTGACGGCATCGCTCAGTTGGTTGCCGTAAAGGCCTATTACGGCGGTCCTCTGGTGGGTCGTGAGATCTCCTTCCTGCGCGCCCACATGCCTGCGGTCGATACCCGGGTAGCAGCAATCTTCCGCCAGGGCAGCCCGATCATTCCGAAAGGGGATACGGTGATTGAGGCCGACGATGAAGTGTTCTTTATCGCTGCGAAAAAAGATATTCGCGCCGTAATGAGCGAGCTGCGTCGCCTGGACAGGCCCTACAAGCGCATCATTATCGCTGGCGGCGGCAACATCGGTGCACGACTGGCGAACAAGATCGAAAACGATTATCAGGTCAAAATCATCGAACGGGACATCCGTCGCTGTAACAGCCTGGCTAAGCGCCTCGATAACACCATCGTGCTGCACGGCAGCGCCTCAGATAAAGAGCTATTGCTGGAAGAGAACATCGAAGATACCGATGTTTTCTGCGCCCTCACCAATGATGATGAGGCGAACATCATGGCTTCCATGCTGGCAAAACGCCTGGGCGCACGCACAGTAATGACCCTGATTAACAATCCGGCTTATGTCGATCTGGTGCAGGGTGGGGTGATCGATATTGCGATTTCACCACAACAAACCACCATCGGCAGCCTGCTGACCCACGTACGCCGCGGTGACGTCGCGGCGGTGCACTCCCTGCGCCGTGGCGCTGCAGAGGCACTGGAAGCGGTTGCACACGGCGACAAACGCAGTTCCAAAGTAGTCGGCAAGGCGATTGAAGAGATCGACCTGCCATCCGGCACAACCATCGGGGCCATTGTGCGCAACGATGAAGTACTGATCGCCCATGATGATGTGGTGGTTGAAAATGATGACCACGTAATCCTGTTCCTGGTCGATAAACGTAAGATCGGCGAAGTCGAGCGACTGTTCCAGGTCGGCCTGGGCTTCTTCTGAGTATCGGGTAAGTAGAGAGCACGCATGCACTATAAAGTCATTCTCAGAATACTCGGCCTGCTGCTGATGATCTTCAGCATCTCCATGCTGCCTCCGGTCGCTATCTCTTACTTCTATGATGATGGCGCCCATCTGGCCTTTTTATCCGCCTTCTCGATCACACTGATGACAGGATTTGTGATCTGGGCACCGGTATACAGAGTCCGGCAGGATCTGCGCACCCGGGATGGCTTTCTGGTCACCGTCCTGTTCTGGGCGGTACTGGGCATCTTCGGTTCGATTCCACTGATGCTGGCCGAAGCAACCAGCCTGAGTGTTGTGGATGCTGTGTTTGAGTCGATTTCAGGACTGACCACCACCGGTGCGACAGTCATTACCGGCATCGATTATCTGCCACAGTCTATTCTGTTCTACCGCCAGCAACTGCAATGGCTAGGGGGCATGGGGATCATCGTTCTTGCGGTGGCCATTCTGCCAATGCTCGGCATCGGTGGTATGCAGCTCTACCGTGCAGAAACACCCGGGCCGGTAAAAGACAGTAAACTGACACCCCGTATTACAGAAACCGCCAAGGCACTCTGGTATATCTATCTGTCTCTGACCATAGCCTGCGCGCTGGGTTACTGGATGGCGGGCATGACCCTGTTTGATGCCATTGGCCACAGCTTCTCTACCGTGGCAATCGGCGGTTTCTCAACCCATGATGCCAGCATCGGATACTTTGACAGCCCGGCGATCGAAGCGATCTGTACCTTCTTTATGGTCATTTCCGCGGTTAACTTCGGCCTGCACTTTTTCGCCTGGCGTCAGCGCACCCTGACCCATTATTTTCAGGACCCTGAGTTTAAGTTTTATCTGTCCATTCTCGCCAGCATCACCGTACTGGCAGCAGCAGTTCTGATCGCAACAGAAACCTATGCTCCGGGTGAATCGATCCGTAAAGCCGTGTTTGAAGTTGTCTCCATTGCCACCACCACAGGCTTTGCTACTGCTGACTTTGCCCAATGGCCAGTTATGCTGCCTTTCCTGTTGTTTGTTGCGGCGTTTGCCGGTGGCTGTGCTGGCTCCACCGGCGGCGGTATGAAGGTTATTCGTATTCTGCTGATCCTGAAGCAGGGCTCCAGAGAGATTAAGCGCCTGATCCATCCTAACGCGGTTATACCGGTCAAGTTCGGCAGCAAACCGATCTCCGACCGGGTACTGGAAGCGGTGTGGGGCTTCTTCTCCGTCTATCTGATCGTATTTGTGGTAATGCTGATCATTCTGCTGGGCACCGGACTGGATCAGGTCACCGCCTGGTCAGCGGTGGGCGCAACACTGAATAACCTGGGCCCGGGTCTGGGGCAGGTCGCCGCTCACTATGGCGATCTGAACGAACCTGCCAAGTGGGTACTGTGTTTCGCTATGTTGCTCGGTCGACTGGAAGTATTCACCCTGCTGGTTCTCTTCACACCGGCGTTCTGGAAGCGCTAAGCTCATTTAACAAGAGCCCACATAACAGGCGCTCGGACTAACAAAGCAGCCAATAAAAAAGGGCCTGAAGGCCCTTTTTAACTTTGTAGTTACTACTCAGTAGATCTTTCCGCCATCCGGACGGCGCTCAAATCGCTTATACTCCCATTGATACTGTTCCGGTATTTCCCGGACACAACGCTCAACTTCTGCATTCATAGCCGCTGCTGACACTTCCACATCTTTGCTATTCACGGCATCATCAGCCCGACTAAAGTGGATTTCGAAACCGCTGCCATCCTCTAAGCGTCGGGCATATCCGGACACCACAATCGCCCCTGTCTGAGCCGCCAATTGAGGCAGCAGTTTCATTGTGTACGCATCAGTACCAAAAAACGGCGCAAACACACCACTACCTTTCTCGGCCTCCTGATCAGGCAGAATCCCCAATACCTGTCCAGCACGCAACGCCTTGATCGCCATTCTGACGCCTTTGACATTAGCCGGTGCCAGAGTAGCGCCAATACGCTCCCTGCGATCACGAATCAGTTTATCCAGAGCGGCTAAGCGGGGCGGGCGATACATGGCCGTTAATGGAAGTCGCCTTCCGATATAGAGCCCTAAAATCTCCCAGTTACCCAGGTGCGGCGCGATAATAATAACCCCTTTACCCTGATTCAGAGCATCGGTCATCACCTCTTCATTATGCACTTTTCGTACTTTCGATAACGTGCGCTCCGGCGACCACATCCAGGCCACCCCCATTTCCAGGGCAACCTTCCCGGTCTCAACCATGCTGGATCTGACAAGTTCTTCACGTTCAGACGGAGACAGTTCCGGAAAGCAAAGATCTATATTTTTGCGGGTGACCCGCATCGGTTTCGAACTGCCTTTACTCAGACGGCGACCAATAAACGCCCCCAGAGCCTGAGCCCATTTGAGGGGCAACAGAGACACGAGATAGAGTAGAGCAATTGCCAGCTGGCCTTTTAGATGTTTCACGTGAAACCTTTATCCGAGAGATCAAATTCGCGGCACATTATATAATGGCTGCCATTATGAACACAGAGCATAAAACAGGGTGAGATAATATGCGCTATACCGTTTACCTTTCAGGCGAAATTCATACCGACTGGCGGGATCAGATCCGCTCAGCTGTTGAGAGCAAAGCTCTTCCTATCGATATCCTGACGCCTAACACGGACCATGAATCCAGCGATGAGTGCGGCGTACAGATTATGGGCGGAGAAGAAAAGCCGTTCTGGAAAGACCATAAAGCCGCGAAACTGAATAGCATTCGCCATATGACTGCTATACAGCGCTCAGACATCGTCGTGGTTCGTTTCGGCGATAAGTACAAACAATGGAACGCGGCATTCGATGCAGGCGTCGCTGCTGCGCTGGGCAAATCAGTGATCGTCGAACACGCTGCCGAGCTGACACACCCTCTGAAAGAGGTTGATGCCGCTGCAATGGCGGTAGCTGAAAACACCGATCAGGTGATCAGCATGCTGGAATATCTCTGCAGAGAGTACTGATCCGGCTACTTTCTGAACAAATTGCCACAAATAAAGGCTCTGGCCACCTGCGCCCGGGCCTTTTCGTGTATAATTTCGCTCAATTTTTTTCATACCTCTTATTCGTAACAACCGATTGTTAATGGTGATCTCAGTGACAGATAAAGCGAGTCCAGATGCCAGCACCTTTCAGGGGCTGATCCTGGCACTGCAAGAATATTGGGCAGAGCAGGGCTGCGTCGTTGTTCAACCTCTGGATATGGAAGTCGGCGCAGGCACCTTCCACCCAGCCACTTTCCTACGTTCTATCGGCCCGGAAAACTGGAACTCTGCTTACGTCCAGCCAAGCCGTCGTCCAACTGACGGCCGTTATGGCGACAACCCTAACCGTCTGCAGCACTACTATCAGTTCCAGGTAGTGATGAAGCCATCCCCTGACAACCTTCAGGAGCTCTACCTGGGCTCTCTGGAGCGCATGGGGCTGGATACATCCATTCACGACGTACGCTTCGTAGAAGACAACTGGGAGTCCCCTACACTGGGCGCCTGGGGTCTGGGATGGGAAGTCTGGCTGAACGGCATGGAAGTAACTCAGTTCACCTATTTCCAGCAAGCAGGTGGTCTGGAATGCTATCCGGTCACCGGTGAGATCACTTACGGTCTTGAGCGCCTGGCGATGTACCTGCAGGGCGTCGACAGCGTATACGATCTGGTCTGGACCTATAACCCGGACGGTAGCCCTGTAACCTACGGCGACGTATTCCACCAGAACGAAGTAGAGCAGTCGACCTACAACTTCGAACACGCCGATGTGCCGCAGCTGTTCAAAAACTTCGACCATTACGAAGCTGAATGCCAGAAACTACTGGCGCTGGAAACTCCGCTGCCACTGCCAGCGTATGAGCAGACCCTGAAAGCGTCTCATACCTTCAACCTGCTGGATGCCCGTAAAGCGATCTCTGTAACCGAGCGTCAGCGTTACATCCTGCGCGTTCGTACAATGGCTCGCGATGTGGCTCATGCCTACTTCGATGCCCGTAAAGCAATGGGCTTCCCGATGGCCGATGAGCAGATTCGTAACGAAGTACTGGCCGCCTGCGAAGAGGAGAGCAAGTAATGGCAACTCAGGATTTTCTGTTTGAACTGGGTACCGAAGAGCTGCCACCGAAAGCTCTGACGGCGCTCTCCGCATCAATGGAATCAGACATTGTCAGCGGCATCCGCGAACTGTTTGGCAAACAGGCCGACAGCGTATTTGCTGATGCTACTGTAAACACTTACGCAGCACCGCGCCGCCTGGCAATCACTATCAGCAATCTGGCTGATGAAGTACCCAGCAGTACTTTCAACATGCAGGGACCACCGGCACGCATCGCTTTTGATGACGAAGGCAAACCAACCAAAGCACTGGAAGGCTTCGCCCGCAAGTGTGGCACCACGGTAGAACAGCTGGAAGAGATCGACGGCAAGATGAGTTTCCGCAAGGAGATTCCAGCCAAAGCACTGAGCAATGAACTGCCGGCGATCGTTGAAAATGCGATGCACAAACTGCCAATTCCAAAGCGTATGCGCTGGGGTGCGTCCCGGGCGGAATTCGTACGTCCGGTTAAATGGGTGGTAATGATGCTGGGCGAGTCCGTTATCGATTGTGAGATTCTGGGCCTGAAAGCCGACCGCATTACCCGTGGTCACCGCTTCCACCACAACCACGATATCGAACTGACCGCTGCAGGCGAATATCTCGAGAATCTGGAAAGCGTTGGTAAAGTAATCGCTGACTTCGAAGAGCGCAGCGAGAAGATCCGTGCTCAGGTTGAAGCAGAAGGTCAACTGATCAACGCAGTCGCACAGATCGATGAAGATCTGCTGGACGAAGTCACCGCACTTAACGAGTGGCCTGTAGCTCTGACTGGCCGTTTTGACGAGCGCTTCCTTGACGTGCCAGCACAGGCGCTGATCTCCTCAATGAAGGAGCATCAGAAGTACTTCCACGTCACTGATGCAGAAGGGCAGCTGATGCCTTACTTCATCACCATTGCCAATATCGAATCGAAAGATCCAGCTCAGGTGATCGCAGGTAACGAACGTGTTATCCGCCCACGTCTGGCGGACGCCGCGTTCTTCTTTGAGACCGATAAGAAGCGCACGCTGGAATCCCGTATTGATGATCTGAAGAATATCGTATTCCAGAAAGATCTCGGCACACTGCACGATAAAGCCGTGCGCGTTGCGTCACTGGCGAAGCATATTGCTGCCGCGCTGGGTCAGGACGAAGCGAAAGCAGAGCGCGCTGCGATGCTGGCCAAGACCGATCTGATGACCGATATGGTTTTCGAGTTCACCGATCTGCAGGGCCTGATGGGTTACCACTACGCACTGAATGATGGTGAAGACGAGGCAGTAGCGAAAGCTCAGAACGAACAGTACATGCCACGCTTTGCGGGTGACGAACTGCCAGTCACAGAGCCAGGTATCGCTGTCGCAATTGCCGATCGTCTGGACACACTGGTCGGCCTGTTCGGTATCAACCAGCCACCGACCGGTTCTAAAGATCCGTTCGCGCTGCGTCGCGCCTCTCTGGGCGTACTGCGTATTCTGGTTGAACGCGAACTGGATCTGGATCTGGCCGATCTGATCAGCGTCGCTGCGAACAACCACAACGATCTGCCAGCCCGTGATGGCCTGGAAGATAAAGTGGTGGACTTCATGCTGGACCGTTTCCGCGCCTGGTATGAAGACGAGGGTATCGCCGTTGAGGTTTACCTGTCTGTTCATGCGCTGCGCCCAACACGTCCGCTGGAGTTCAATCAGCGGGTACAGGCTGTAAGCCACTTCCGCACCCTGAGCGAAGCAGAAGCCCTGGCAGCGGCGAATAAGCGTGTTGCGAACATCCTGAGCAAGCAGGACACAGAAGCCGCTGACAGCGTCTCTGAGACCCTGCTGCAGGAAGATGCAGAGAAAGCTCTGGCAGCAGCTGTTGCTGCTAAGCAAACCGCGTTGGCACCACTGGTCGCCGAAGGCAACTTTAAAGCGGTTCTGGAAGAGCTGGCTGAACTGCGTCCAACCGTGGATACCTTCTTCGATGACGTCATGGTTATGGCTGATGATGAAGCTGTGCGTAACAACCGCCTGGCTCTGCTGAAGCAACTGCGCAGCCTGTTCCTGGGTGTGGCAGACATTTCAGCTCTGAGCTGATCTGACTCACTGTCACCGCTGAGCACATACGCTTATGATAAAGCCGGTTATACAACCGGCTTTTTTGTACCTGCTAATTTTTACAAGCCGCACTTTCGTGGCTATCGGAAGACGATATGAAACTGGTTATTCTCGATCGCGATGGCGTGATCAATTATGACTCTGATGACTACATTAAAACTGTCGATGAATGGCAGATTATTCCCGGCAGCGCGCAGGCTATTGGAAGACTGACCAAAGCTGGCTTCGATGTCTGTGTCGCCACCAACCAGTCAGGACTGTCACGGCGTTACTTTGATATCGAAACCCTGCATGCGATGCATGAAAAAATGAATACCCTGGTTGAGGCCGAGGGGGGACATATCCGCAAGATTGAGTTCTGCCCACACGGACCCGATGACGGTTGCGACTGCCGCAAACCGAAAGAGGGGATGCTGCTACATATACTTTGCTGCTACCCGGATATTGATCCCGCCAATGTGTGCGTTGTCGGTGACTCCCTCCGGGACCTGGAATCCGCCGTCAAAGCCGGATGTAAACCGCTACTGGTGAGAACAGGAAAAGGGGAGCGCACTATTGCCAAAGGCGGCTTGCCAGAAGGCACACAGATCTTCGATGATCTCGCCGACGCGGCGACCTACATCTGTAATAGCGGCAGTATAAAAACCCGCTGAGTCCCAATTGACAACAGAGATGTTTCACGTGAAACATCTCTCAATGACGAAGCCCTGAACTGACGGGATTCTGATTTTCCCCGGATAAAAGCCTTGCCTGCTTTCGCCCCTCGCCAGGCGTTACCCCAAAATATTCACGATAACATTTTATGAAGTAGGCCTTGCCCGAGAAACCACAGGCAATACCGATATCGAGTAAGGGTAGGTTTGTCTGCGCCAGTAACTGCTGTGCTTTCTGCAGCCTCAACTGAAGGTAATAGCGAACAGGGATCTGTGGTTGAGACAGGCTCTTAGGCTTAGCCACCATCAGATTGATTTCCTCAACCAACGGCAACTGCCCGGCGCCCAGAAAGCTCCGCATCAGTAAGCACTGTTTATCATCCTGCCCCCATAAGATCCCAATGAGCGGCACAAAAATAGCCGCTCACCACGCTTAACTATGGTAGTAGCCGATAGGCCCTCAACAGGGCTGCCCGGCAAGGCCGTCAATAAAAAACGTCAAGTCCAGCATTTGAAAAAGCCCTCTTAAACTTCTGTTTTGCTCTAAGCAAACACAAAAATTGAAAATGATAAGGATCAGCGAATTGTGAATTATTCCCCCTAATTAGAATAATTGGTATAGAATCCTACCTCAATGTCACTAAACGGACTTTTACAGCAACATAACTCAGCAGGGTAGAGATGAAAAAATCAACCACTCCTTATGTACTGGGCACCTTAATCGCCAGCATGAGCATACAAGCCAATGCAGACATTCTATGGACCTATAACAGCGACATAGATAAAACGCCTCATTACCTGCGTGTCAACCGCATTATTGAAACATCCCCCCCAGATGAAGAGATACGGGGCTATGAAATCGATGGCCGCTACGGCCTTTCTGATAACTTCGGTTTTTTACTGCGACATAGCTTTGGCAGCGGTGATTCTGCAGAAGGCGGTCAGATAACAGAACTTGACAGAAAAATTTATGACATCGGTTTTTCCTACGGGGATCTGATCAACGACGACCTTTTTTACGAAGTCAAAGCCGTATATAACCACGGCAGTTCAACTGCTCAGACAAGCACCCAGAAACAGAAACAAAGCGCCTACTCTTTTCGAGTGACTCCTCGTATCCGGTACGACATTAATGACTACCTGCAAACCCGGGCCCTGATTGAGTTTGAAAAGCCTCACAATGCAGACCTAGGCTCTGAAGCGGCAGTTTATCTGACACTGATACCGACGCAAGAGCTGGCACTGGACGTCAAATTTGGCAAAGGGATCACCAGCAATAATCACTCAGACCGAAAATGGGTTAACGACGCGTGGTACGTTGAACCCCGACTCACCTATCGTATAAATGATAGTGTTAGCCTTGAAGCAGCCTACAGGGATAAAGAAAAAGGTGGACAGATCGTAGATTTTGGTTTTGTTGTCTTTTTCTAATCACACAGAGTAATCTGACAGAAGAACAGCTCAACAGTTCTTCTGTCAGAAAGAGACTTGTCACATTCACCTTAGTTTATATCTGATCCTAGTAGCCGCACGGCATACACTAATCACAATCATCTTCGCGACCTCAAATTTCAGGTGTAACACCCGCCACCCCAGAGCCTTTAGATAGCCTTTTAAGGCTATCGGCAACCACGCAGCTTCTGAGCCTAAGATTGACCCGCTGTTGCTTATGAGCGCCGATATGGCAACTTGCCCGCAGGCAAAAAGTCTAGACCTTTCGTGATACAATAACGTCAACAGCCTGGAAATTTTTCTCGTGAAACACCCGTCCACTTACCTCTTTCGGGAAATAGGAAAATGGTGAATTAACCGCTACATTAACGCTTCTGGAAACACTGGAAACAACCGGAAGGGGACATGAAACCCGATACAGAAACTGCAATGGAAATACTCATTGAACAGGTCAGAGAAGCGATACCATTTGACACCCCGGCGGACAGGTTATGCGCGGGCTCCTGTACCGGGTGTCCTAAGAAGTTACTGGAATATCTGGACATGGAACTGGAAGAGTGGGAACAAAAGCTGACTTCAGGAGAGAAGCCAGACTTTGGAGACATTAATAAACTGACAAAGGCCAGTCGCAAAATATTCACTATCCTGCAGCGCAATAATCTGATTGAAGACTGACAAAGTCAGCTGCGCAAGAACTGATTCTATTCAGCCCGAACCCAGTACGCTGCATCAAAAAAAGCCTGCTCCAGTTTCATCGCCGACACAAATCGCATCACCGCTGCATCCTGATGATCAGAACTTAAACCGGGCCACACACTATCAAACTAATTCCGCAGATATCCCCCCCGGAAAACCCTCCACCTGAGTGCAGGTCAATCCACTCAGCAAACCAGAAAGGCAGAGAATTGGGGTAACCAACGTAACATTCAGCCCAAGGCAGGTAGGCCCATTCAGCAGCAACCAGCACAGAGATCATCTGCTCTTATCGACCGGAAGCTCGCGCAGAATCATCAGCACAATAAACGCCAGAGTTTCAGAAACAGGGTCTGGCGACCGCTCTGCAGGTGTCATTTCCAGAGCAGCAAAAGCGCGTTGAAAGTAAGTATTTTCCGGCCCGGTGATCACTGCAAGAAACTACGCAGCGGGGATGCTGTTCTGCAGCGTCGGCGCATGGACAACCGCCGCTGCCAGTAGGCGCACAAACGATCCGATAAACTGATAATCCTGCGCCAGATACCACTTCATTTTAGCTATCGGCAGATCCACTTGCGCGAGCTCTTTACAGAAGATGTGATCAGTTGCTGCGCCCCAGCTCTCTCGACAACTCTGAAGTAATTGCTCTGTTGGACCCATAGTATTTCACTCTGATAAGCTTGTTCCATGTTAGATACAAACCCTATCAGAATTGCAATATAGTCTGATCAGAATAGAGCAGGGGTCATATTAATTTGCGCTTATGATAGTGAAATAAGCCATACCTTCGTAAGCACTCCAGAAGTACGCTGTTTTCTGTGCCAGCTCATGAGAAAGAATACTGAGCGCCTGATTATTTGACCGAGCCAGTGTCAGTGTCTGGCAGGCCCTTTCCAGATAGTAGAGATCTTCAAATGCCAGAGCGAGAGTCTCGGCTGCAACAAGCACTCCATGATTTCCCATCATCATGATCCTTTTATCCCCTAGCGCATGGGCCAGGCGTTCTCCCTCTGCCGCCTCATCTGCCATACCACCAAACCCGGTATCGATTGCCACCTTGTTATAAAAACGCGCTGTGTTCTGATCAATGGGCACAATGGTCGGATCGGCAAGGCACGCAATAGCGGTTGCATAGGGGGAGTGGCAATGAAGGATTACCCGGGCATGAGGTACCAACCGATGCAAAGTTGAATGGATAGTCCAGGCGGTAGCATCGGGTGCGTCCACTTTCTCTAAAGCTTCGGCATCTCTGCAATCCAGAAGTTGAAGATTGTCTGCAGTAACGTCGCCGAAGTGCATCCACTTTCTGTTCATCAGAAAGCGATCAGACTGACCGGGCAGGGCTGCACTGAAATGATTACCGACCGATTCACTCCAGCCCAGTGTCACTGCAATGCGGAAAGCCGCAGCCAGATCATCGCGGAGCTCAGTTCCAGAACCGGGTGTCTATGCGGCTGGGCGTTCAGATAAGTATCTGGGATGAACTACTGGTCGATCTCACCGTCTGGCTGGAAGAGTACCATCAGAAGATTCCCTTCATGCTGAACTTCGATCACTGGACCGATATGCAGGAAGCGGTGGAACAGCGCTCACTGGATCTGGCAATCACCCATGAAGCGCCTCTGAATAGCGCACTGCAAGCCCACCCTCTGCCAGCGGAGCAAATGATTCTGGTCGCCGATCAGGCAATCTCTTTTAACGAGGCGTCACTGAAACTATTCATCAATCTGGAGCTGGGCCATGAATATGAACAGCAAACCCAGGCAGTATTCCCGGACAGAAAACTGCATCACCTGATTCTGGGTCACGCACAGATGGGTCTTAAATACTTACTGAAGAGAGGAGGGGTTGGCTATTTCCCATCCTCGATGGTGAAAGATCACCTTGCGGAAAACAGGCTGTTCAGAGTGACTGACGCTCCGGAGATCGAGATTCCTTGTCACGCGATCTACCTTGCAGAGAACCCTGCGGTCGACAACATAAACGACCTCATCAAAGGCCTTGAACTGATCAGAGCAGAAGCTCAGATACTCTGATATTACTGTGATAAAGAACCCACTCAGGGTCAAAGATCCTGAACACAGCAATGGCGAACAGTTTGTCAGTACCGGCTTAAACACCGGCACTGACAAATCAGATTTAAGCGCCGGACGGCATCTCACTGATAGCAGACTGTAGCTCACTCAACTTCTCTGCAACACCAGTCAGCTCATCCTGATTGAACGCCTTGAGCAACGCAGAACCGACAATCGCCACATCAGCATGGCCAGCCAGGCGCTGCAGATGCTCACCACTGGATATGCCAAATCCAACAGAGAGGGGCAGCCCAGTATGCTGTCTGACCCGGGCAAGATAAGACTGGATATTATCCAGCCCATCCGCTTGCTGCCCGGTCACACCAGCATTGCTGACGCAATACAACATACCATCAGCCGTATCCGAGATCTGAGCGATCCGCTCCGTAGCGGTATCCGGTGTGATAATCCAGACCGGCGTCACCCCATGCCTATCCAGCGGTGCTAAAAGGCGCTGCCCCTGAATGGTGATATCAGGAATAATGATCCCGGCAATATCACCCGACAACGTCTCTGCCAGCCGCTCAACCCCATAGTTCAATACCGGGTTCAGATAGCTCATCAGTAACAACTTACTGTCAGGATACTGCCGGGACAACGCTTTAATATCTTCTATACATTGCTCCAGCTTCGGCTGATGGCTGATCGCCTCATGGCAGGCTGCAGTGATAACCGGACCGTCCGCGACCGGATCGGAGAAGGGGAACTGAACTTCCAGTAACTCAACACCGTTATCCAGAAGATGCGCCATCACTTCAAGGCTCTTTGCCACGCTGGGGTAGCCATAGACGACGTGGGTCATCAGCAACAAAGGCTTCTTGTTACGCTGCGCCTGAATAAATGTCTTCAACTCATTCATGGTTTCATCGCCTCGCTCAGGTAGTCCTCAATAAAGTCACCAAACGCCACATCATTCAACGCCTTAGCGATATTGAAGATATCTTTATCACCGCGGCCGGACAGATTGATCGCGATACTCTCATCAACCTGCATTGTTGCCGCTTCCCTGATACCGCCAGCCACTGCGTGGGATGATTCCAGTGCAGCAATAATGCCTTCGCTGATCATCAGACGTTTAAAGGCATCAACGACTTCATCATCCCGGGCACTGATCATCCGCACTTTACCTTGCTCTTCAAGATCCGCCAGAATCGGCGATACACCGACATAATCCAGGCCTGCCGAGATCGACTGAGTCTCCTGCAGCTGTCCCTGATCATCCTGCAGGAATTTAGTGGCATAGCCCTGCGCAACACCAAAGCGTGCCTGGTCGGTATTAAAGCGCTTCGCATGCTCTCCCGGACCATCACCAATACCACCGGCTTCAACACCAACCAGCTCGACCTCACTGTCGAGGAAGGGCAGGAAGATACCGCAGGCGTTACTGCCGCCGCCGACACAGGCATAAATTCTGTCCGGATAACGACCGATCTGAGCCATCGCCTGCTCTTTTACCTCTTCACCAATAACTGACTGGAATCCCGCCACCATTTCCGGGAACGGCTCACAGCCGCAACTGGTGCCGATCAGATAATGAGTGTCTTCATAGTGGGTGCACCAGTCTCTGATCGCCTCATCCAGGGCATCTTTCAGGGTCGCCGAACCGGTTGTGACCGGAACAACGGTGGCACCCAGCTGCTTCATCCAGAACACATTCGGATACTGGCGCTGAATATCGTGAGCCCCCATATAGATGGTGCACTCCAGCCCCAGACGAGCCGATACCAGTGCCGTCGCAACACCGTGCTGGCCAGCACCGGTTTCAGCGATAACACGTTTTTTACCCATCCGCTTCGCCAGCAGCCCCTGACCGATGACATTGTTCATCTTATGAGCACCGCTATGGTTCAGATCTTCGCGCTTGATGTAGATCTGAGCGCCACCGACAGCCTCTGTCAGATTGCCGCAATAGGTTAGCGGTGTTGGCCGGCCAGAGTAGGTCTGCATCTCTGACTTAACCTGCGCCAGAAAGCTGGCATCAGCCATCGCCTCACGAAAAGATTCGATCAACTGTTGCTGGCTATTAAAAAGAATTTCCGGGATATAGCTCCCGCCGTATTGACCAAAATAACCTTCATCACTCATGATCTACACTCAAATCATCAATTTATTAACTAAACGGTTTAGTAAAGATAATAGCTTTATCTGACCCCGTCAACAGGATTTGTTATGCCCAGAGGCCGTCCATCCAAAAAACAAGCTATCCTCGCCACCGCTCAGGCCCTGTTTTCTGAGTTTGGCTACCAGGGGACATCCATTGATTTGGTGGTCAAAGAATCAAACTCCTCTAAACCAACGGTCTATAACAACTTTCCGACCAAGCAGGCGCTGCTGCACGAGCTGCTGAATCAGGCCATTGAAGACGCTGAACAGCAGCGTTGCGAACTGGCAAAGCGGAACGATATTTCGCTGGCAGCCGCGCTACTGCAGGCATTTGAATTAATAACCCATAACGCTCAGCACCTGGCGATATACAGAATCTGTTACGGTGAACGACATAAGTTAGATGAGCAGAGCAGTCAGCTTTTTGCCGACTATGAGAACGCACTGCGCCAATGGTGCGAGGCGCAACTACAGGCCAGACTTCCGCAAACCAACCAGCAGCAGGCTTTTGCTATCAGGGCAATCTGTAGAGAAGGGCTGATTATCCCGGCACTGGCGAATGAGCCCGCTGTATCACGGACACAGCTGGAACAGCTGATCACGACAATCATTGAAAGCGCGCAGGTTTAAAGCCGTCTTTTGAAGTGAGGCTGCTTAATGGGTGAAACAGAAAGCAGCCTTAACAATTCACAGCAAAACGTATTCAGAAAAAGGCGGAAAGGAGAGGGAATCCAGACGCTGTATCAGGCTTTATAAGCCGCATCGAAAAAGGCCCGCTCTAACGCCATCGCCTTTACAAAACTCGACTGTGCGGCCTCCTGCTGCTCGTCAGTCAGGGTTAGCCAGGCCTTATCAAACTGGCTGCGCAAGTACTCAACCACACCGGCAAACCCCGGCCCGGAATGGAGATCGATCCACTCTGCAAACCAGAAGGGCAGATCTTCCGGGTAATCCACGCATCGCTCCGCCCAGGTCAGATAGGTCCATTCAGCAGCCACAAGCACTGCCAGCATCTGCTCATAGCGACCGGATTCACGGGCACTATCCATCAGCTGAATAAACGCTGCTGTCTCAGCGGCAGGTTCTGGCGACTGCTCATCCGACGTCATCTCAAGCGCCTCAAATGAGCGCTGAAAATAGGTATTCTCAGGCCCGGTGATCAGTGCCAGAAACTGCGCCGCCGGAATACTGTCCTGCAGCGTCGGCGCATGGGCAACCGCCGTTGCCAGCAAGCGCACAAATGACCCGATAAACTGATAATCCTGCGCCAGATACCACTTCATCTTCTCTATCGGCAAGGTCCCCTGCGCTAGCTCTCTGCAGAAAGCATGATCCGTAGCAGCCAGCCAGTCAGCTTCACAGCTCATAGATAAGTGGTCAGTCGGTCTCATGGGCAGGCTCTCCTGATAATGTCGCAATTTCCAGCCCTTAAGGGCAGTGAGCTTTGCACTATATGAGAAAAAACAGCTTTGTGAAATGCCCCGGGCTACAGGGATAACGACGTCTATCAACAGTCCGCTGGATCTTCTGACTCTGGCTCTGACTTAACAGCCTGACATCAGAGACTTAAGCCAGGCCAGAAAGGCCTGATTTTCATGGAGGTCTGCCTTCTCCTTCGGGCAGGCAAAGTAACGCACCATACCCGTATCCATTGCGGTCTCCGGAAACAGCTTAATCAGCCGTCCGGCCCTGACATCAGGTTCTGCCAGTAAGCTACGACTGAGCACAATACCGGCTCCATCGATCGCAGCCTGAATTGCATGATCCGCCTGATTAAAGCGCACTCCGCTTTGTGTATCCACACCCGCAATACCTTGCTGCCTTGCATACCCCTCCCAATCCGGAGCCGCAGGATCAAAGAAGATCGAATCATCATGAATCAATGGGTGCTTAAAAATATCAGCAGGTTTTGTCACACCACCTTGCGAAGCCAGCCAGTCCGGATGGCATAGCGGCACAACATATTCATCCACCAGCTTCTCTGTGAACAGACTCTTGTCATCGATCCGACCAAACCTCACAGCCGCGTCAACCGGCTCAACTCTGAAATTAGCTATATGCAGACTGGCCATAATACTGGCGTTGATATCAGGGTACTGTGCTGAGAACTCATGAAGGCGTGGCGCCAGCCATTTAATCGCAAATGCCGGGCCTGTACTCACAACATAATTCGGCGAAGAAGCCTGCCCCAGCAGAATCATGCCTTTTTCGATCTGTTCAAACCCCATTGCCAGAAAAGGCAGGGCACGCTGCGCCTCTCTGGTCAGAACAACCTGACGATTGTGCCGCTCAAAGAGAGTCATCCCCAGTTGCTGCTCCAGCATCTTAATCTGATAACTGATTGCGGCCGGTGTAACGAACAGCTCTTCAGCCGCCTTTTTAAAGCTCAGATGCCTGGAGGCAACCTCGAAAGCACGAATGGCATTCAGCGGCGGTAAACGCATATCGACCTCAATAAAATATTTTTAACTGATGAGTCAATATAACTCGTTTGTTGAGCAACCTGAATCCATTCAATATCTGATCAAAAGTGACAACCAGGAACAGTACAAAATGTCAGATAAACAAAATAATTTAAGCAATGAGGATATCAACAGATACATACAACGTGGCAAGCGGGCACGATCACAGGTTGCCTGGTGGCTGCTAAGATCACTCAGGAAACTAGCAGTTGGACTGCTAAAGCTTTTCATGAATACCGGTAACGATCTTTTGAATCGCCTGAATCAGGTTTTTCGCCGCTTCGGAGTCTGAGCTTTCCCGATTCGCTTTCAGAATAAACCCTTCAAAACCCGGGGTAACGTTCTCTGCCGGATAGGGGGCTTATCCCCCTGATAACAGTTATAAAAAAAGCAGCCAGAAGGCTGCTTTTTATCGTCACACAGTAGATGTTTCCGTTAAACCGGCAGGCATGAAACACCGTTACGGTCAGGATTTCAGCATAATTATGCAAAAAAGCAGGAAGAACCCATCCCTCTACATAACAGACCAATCAGCGATAGTTAGTAATCACATCAAAGACTATTCAATGAATCAAAGAGCTGATGTCAGCCTGATCAGCATGACTGCTGAATTGGCAAATTATCGTCTTCTGAGTTCGCCGGGTGGGTAGCCATACTTACTCTTAAAAGCGTTTGTAAAATGGCTCACGTTGGCATAACCAAACCTGTCTGCGACATTTTTAATCGCAATATCTGAATCAGCCAACAAGGCATGCGCTCGCTGTAAACGATGCTCCAGAATAAATGACCAGATCGTTTTTTCATAAACCGCTTTGAAATTCTCATTAAGAGACTTGGTCGAAAGGCCATATTTGTCCGAAAAGTAACTCAATGACGAAATACAACCGTCCATAGCAATGATCTCATCATAAAGCCGCTTTGCTACATTAATGTTCCTGATATTTTTAGGAACTGCATCATTTTCGACAATAACATTAATTAGCGACGATAGATAAATTAAAACTTTACCCTGCACTGCAATTGAACCTACGGCACCTTCCTTAATATTAGAAAAACAGTCATTTAAAAGATTTGAAACATGCGGAGGTATATCCAGGAAGTTATGCGAGGGGACATTTGCAAGACCCGCTTTTTCCAGCAGATTATCAGTTGCTTCCTCACCCAGAAGCCCTTTAAGTAAGGTTTGACTTATAATTAGCTTAATTGAGTGAATATCTTCTTTTGTATCAATATCAATAGAGTAATTCTGTCGTTCAGTAAAAGTAAAAAAAGTAGAGCCTGAACTGAATGTATATTGCTTATTAAGCGCATGATCATCAATGATCAGCTGTCCGCTGCTGGAATGTATAATAACCAGTGTCGGCTCATCAAAGTCCTTTCTGGCATCCATCAGTGGCTGCACTTCCCGCGCGATTCCTTCATTAAAGATATAGTTAAAAGTAGAAAGCGTGGAGCCTAACGGTAACGAATAAATCTCACCAAAACACCGGCCTATATCAGAGGGTAGTTCCAGATACTCTAATGTCGCCTCAGGTGAATGTGTAAACGCACCTGACTCCTGATTAAACAACCATTTTGCACCGCAGTGCTCAATAGAATTCTTCCAGCTCATATCGCCTCCCTCGCTTGATAAAACCGATTGTATTGCAAAAAAACGAACGTATGAACTGCGCAGTAATTAATTTGCAAAAAATCGTTATTTTTCTGCAACCTACCATGTTTTTTACGCCTTTTTGCAGGTTTCACGGATAGCTATTATCAGTAAGAATTTTTAAGCACCTATGAGTTGTACATCGGAATGTATATTAAAAGCACGCAATATAAGGTTGGTATCAGAATTATATGTTTCCTGGCTTTTCTTAGTGGCAGCTATACATATGCTCAGTCACC
>JAOXSA010000543.1 GCA_025800245.1 Amphritea sp.
CTGGGCCTGCAGGTAGTTTACGAGCGTAAATACCGCGAACCGGTTACCCGGATTAAAGGGGCGCTGGAATACGACACCATCTATCACGGCGGTATCAGCGTCGGTAACGTGCGTACCTATGTTAATACCGGTGCGGAATTCCGCATTGGCTGGCACCTGCCGGATGACTTCGGCACCTCATCTCTGCGTCCTGGCGGTGATAACAGCGCGCCTGGCAAAAATGATCCACGCACCAAAAGCGAATCCGGTTACAGTGCTGATCAGAACTTCGGTGTACACGGTTTCGTCGCGGTGGATGGCCGCTGGGTACTGCGGGACATTTTCCTCGACGGCAACACCTTCAGCAGCAGCCACTCGGTGGATAAGAAGAACTTCGTCGGAGACTTCAGTATCGGCGCCAGCGTGTTGATCGATGACTGGAAAATATCCTACGCTCGGGTATTCCGCAGCAAAGAGTTCGATACTCAGGAAGAGACACACAGCTTTGGTTCACTGTCGGTGTCCTATAGCTTCTAGACAGCATTGATACACATGGACCATTGTTGTGTGCAGAAGCGGCACCAACAGGTTTTTTGATTGTGTTCCGATATAATCCCAAATACTATTGGCCGAACAATTTCTGTATACGTCAGGTGCAGCCATCCGAAAGAAAGGATGGCTGATAATTGGGAAGTTGGTGAAAATCCAGCGCTGCCCCCGCAACGGTAAATACGGTTAATGTGATCAGATAAGCCACTGAGACTTTTTGTGCTTGGGAAGGCCTGATCACCGACATTGCCACTGTTTAAGTCCGGAAACCAGCCTGCGTAATAACCCTGTATGATCGCGGCGGGCGGTTTCTGGGCGAAAGTTTTATACACTTTCATCCCGATATCGCTTGTGGTGTGTCCTACATCGACGCATGGCAAGATTTCTTTGAATAACAGTCAATCTGACGCTACGAACCAGACACCTTTATTACGGGTTGAAGAGCTCTGCGTTACTGATCATTCTGTCTCCCTACTGCACAATATCAGTTTTGATCTCAATGCTGGTGACGTCATCGGTGTTCTTGGTCCGAACGGCGCTGGCAAAACCACGCTGTTTCGCTGCCTTTTTGGTGCAATAGATACTTATTCAGGAAAGATATCTTTCCGTGGAGAAGATCTTTCCGGTATGTCAGACCGCCAACGGGCGACCAAAATAGCGGCTGTTACCCAGGAAATACCCACCGATTTTCAACTCAGTGTCCGATCAGTCATTGCTACCGGTCGTAGCGCCCACCAGCATTGGTTAACAGGCCGCGATAAGAATGCCGCTACGATTATCAATGAGAACGTTCGCCTCCTTCACCTCAGCCGTTATCTTGATCGTGATATCAGCCAGCTTTCCGGCGGCGAGCGAAAGCGGGTGATGATCTGCAGGGCTCTTGTACAACAACCTGAACTGCTGATTCTGGATGAACCCTGTAATCACCTGGATATCAGACATCAGCATAGCCTCATGCACTTACTACAGAGACTTCCCATCAGCTGTATCGTCTCATTGCATGATTTTCCTATGGCTGCTCGCTACTGCAATAAAGTACTGGTGATGGATCAGGGCCAGTTAGTTGCGCAGGGTTCACCTGAAAAGGTCTTCACCCCACAATTATTTGAGTCAGCTTTTGGCGTTCAGGCCACTCCATATACCAACCCCTGGGAGCAATGGTCTCTCTATACCACCTCTCTCTCAGATTTTTCATGCACCTCCTCAAACAACAAGGAACGACTGAATGAAGCAGTTAATTATTAGTGCCGCAGTGTGCCTGGCCAGTCTGTCACCATTGACTCAGGCGTCTGAGTTTCCTGTTACGGTAGACAGCTGTGGTCGCAGTATCACATTTGACAAAGCACCTCAAAGAGCGGTTATTCATGATCAGAATATGGCTCAGATGGCCTTTGCTCTCGAATTACAGGATAACCTGGCAGGCCTGACGGGGATCACTGGCTGGTACAAAATGACTCCTGAATTTGAACACCAGAAAGGAGAGATTCCTGAATTAGCCCCCAAACACCCTACGACCGAAAATGTGATCAGCGTTAATCCTGACCTGTTCTTCGCAGGCTGGAACTACGGCATGCGTACTGATGGCGACCTGACACCAGAGAGCCTTAAGAGCTTTGGTATTCCCGTGCTGGAACTGACAGAATCCTGCGTACATCTGACTCAGTCTGGTCCGGATGCATCAATGAATCTGCTGTACAACGATGTACTTCGTCTGGGGACAGTGTTTGGCGTCAGAGAAAAAGCTGAAGCACTGGTATCTGACTGGAAAGGCCGACTTGCAAAAGTAACAGAGCAGATTCAGGACAAGCCGAAACTGAAAGTATTCCTCTACGATTCCGGAGAAGACAAGATCTTCACCTCTGGTCGCTTCGGTATGCCAACTGCACTGATCCGGGCAGCAGGCGGTAACAATGTAATGGACCATATCGACACAAGCTGGGGCAAAGTCGGAATCGAAGCCGTAGCGGAAGCAGAACCGGATTTCTTTATTCTGGTTGATTATCAACAGGGAGGGTGGAAGGCCTCCTGGGAGTTTATTAAGAATCATCCAGTGCTATCTCAGTTAGATGCCGTAAAAAATGATCGCTTCCTGCCATTGCAATACGGCGAGATAACCCCGGGTCCTCTGAATATTCAGGCAGTTGAAAAGCTGGCAAGCAAGATGTATCTGAGCGGACTGTAAGATTTGAATAGCATCCGCGTATCACTGATCAGCGGCATCCTGCTGCTGATCATCCTTCTGTTAGCGCTGCTCGGCGTAATGACAGGTGTCAGCCAGATCTCTCCATATCAGGTAATTGGTATCGTTCTGGAAAACCTTGCGCCTGAGTTATTCACAAACGGGGACACTGTCACCTGGCAGAAATCCCAGGCCCTGATCATCAATGAACTGAGAGCACCACGGGTCATACTGGCTATTTTTGCAGGAGCTGGTCTTGCGGTTACCGGGGCGGCCCTTCAGGCAGCAACAAGAAACCCATTAACGGATCCTTTTTTGTTGGGCGTTTCCTCGGGGGCATCAATGGGAGCTGTATTGGTGATATCCCATACAGGTATGTTATTGGGTATCTGGACTCTGCCAATATTCAGTTTTGCTGGCGGCCTGCTGTCGTTTCTATTACTGCTTGCTCTGCTGAAAAACCCTAAAAATCAGCGCACAGACCGGTTGGTTCTGGCAGGAGTATCGATCTCGTTCCTGTTAATGGCCGGAACGAATGGACTAATCTTTCTGGGCGATCAACGAGCCGCTCAGTCAGTTGTATTCTGGATGCTGGGGGGCCTCGGACGTGCACGATGGGATATGCTGGCAATACCTATCTCAGCGATCACCATTGGCACCGCGTTACTGATATGGCAAGCCAGAAATCTGAATGTTCTGATGATGGGACAGGAAAGCGCAGCCGCTATTGGCATATCTGTGAAACGGACTCAACGTTATATTCTGCTACTAGCAACGCTGGTCACCAGCCTTATCGTATCCCTGACAGGAACGATCGGTTTCGTCGGTCTTGTCGTACCTCACATAATGCGGGCGTTTATTGGTGGAGATAACCGTACACTCCTACCGGTTAGTGCTCTGGCTGGCGCAGCCTTTATGCTGGGAATGGATATTCTTGCCCGGATTGTTCTTGCTCCACAAGAGCTTCCCATAGGGATTATCAGCGGCGCCATTGGCGGCAGCTATTTCTGCTATCTGCTGATGCGGCGCTGACCTGACAACAGGTCAGCGCATGCAAATCAGAACATTTTCGTCAGACGCACCCAACCACTGCGGCCCGGTTCCTGCACCTGGAACGGTTCAGGGTTCACAGCATCATCACGACTCTCGTGCAGGGTGTAGGCCTTGTCAGCCAGATTATCGATACCTGCCACCAGCGTGATGCCGTTATCGAAAGCATACTGAGCATGTACATTGATTACCCCGTAGCCCGGTGTTTTGCGTACATCCTGACCGCCACAGTTAGCCGAGCCACTGAGACATACCTCGTTCTGGGTCGCCACCAGTAACAACTCAATACCCGCCTGCAGTTTATCCTTCTGATAATCCAGCGAGCTGGTCAGCTGCAGTGGCGCAATCCGGGACAGCGAAACATCGTCATCCAGATTATTCCCTTCGGTCCAGGCCAGCTCATAGGCCATCGACCAGTTCGGGTTAATGGCGTAACTCATTTCAACTTCCGCCCCATACAGCTCTGCAGCGACATTGCGATAGTTGTCTCCCACGCCGGCGCTATAGCGCAGAATGTAATCATCCACCCGGTTGTACCAGGTACTGGCAGACCAGTTCAGGCTGTCACCATTTTTCTGCAGACTGATCTCCAACTGGTGGTGCTTCTCCGGCGCCAGTTCCGGATTGCCGATCCATGTGCTCGCCGGGGTTCCGGTGAACTTGGCCATATAGCGCTCAGTGGCATCAGCTGTCCGCACACTGCGAGACAGTGTCGACTCGATACTGTATTGATTGTCGAGCCGATGGGTCCAGCTGATAAACCCACCGACATTGTTTTCATTGCGGGCTTCACCCTGACCCGCAGTGCTGCCTGCCAGTTGCCAGATCTGATCAGAGGTCCGGGCACCGCCTCCGGAACCGGTCACTTCATCACGACGGGTGGCTTCTGCTGTCACATAGTCGTAGCGTAAACCGGCAACAAGCAGATCATCCGCGCCGATCCCTTTACTGCCTTCGACAAACAGCCCTGTCTGATCAATATCTGCTCCAGGCCACAACAGTCGCTTAATCGTACCGGTCGATGATTGCAGCTCCGCATCCCGGTCACGGTGCTGGAAATCCGCACCGAAGGTCCAGTCGATATCGGCAGCCCGTGCATCCATAACCAACCGCCCCCCCGTGGTATCCGAGGTAGAGGGTGCCTGTGACCACATCGACATCATCGCTGGCGGAGTGCGCAGACTGTAGTTATCCATATTATGCTTCACATCAGAGCGATACAGCTCAAATACCAACTGCTGAAGTGCACCTCCATAAAATTCATGAGTCAGTTTCAGACGCGAATTCTCAGCGTCTGCATAGGGTGAATCCATACCGGCACCGGCAAACAGAACATCGTCTTCCTCGGTCTTCTCAAAACTGCCTTCCACTGTGGTATTCGCTGTCAGACGATACCCACCCAGCAGCGTTCCGGACTGACTTTCAAAGGAAGAGCGGACCTCATCGCCATTACCATCATCGTAGTTATCACCCGATGCTTTATGGGCGATAAAGCGCAGATAACCAGTATCCGAACCTCCTGCAACATCAGCCCCCAGCTCATACCGATCACCATTGCTGTGATAGCTGCTGCTGACATCTCCGGTAACGCGTCCTTCAGCGAACGAAGGCCATTCACGTTCAAACAGTACCGTGCCGCCCGGACCTCCGCCTCCGTATACAACGGTTCGGTTTCCCTTAATCACAGTCACCCGGTCATAACTGTCTACGCTGGCATAAGAGGTTGGTGGATCCATCCGGTTCGGACAGCCGCCGTGAATATAAGCACCATCTAAAAGAATGTTCAATTGAGTCTGACTCTGGCCGCGAATCACCGGATCAATCGCCCGGCCTCCCATACGAATGCCGGTAATACCGTTAAGGCTTTGCAGCAAATCACCAGCATCGGTTGTTGGAGATGCCTGCACCGCCATCATTTCACTCTGCTCGGTGTTTTCAACCTGCGGTAGTCCTGAAGTGATTTCAATCACCAGGTTTTTCTGCGCACCTTCACTGTCACTGTGTCCTGCCAGGGCTTGTCCCGCGATAGCAGCGGATACAGCAATTACCAGACTTTTTTTAATCACGGCCAGATCCTTCCAATCAAATCGAATTAGAGATTACTAATTTAGAAATTGGCGCCATTGTAATGACAGCGAACAGACTTGAGATGTGACAGGTTGTCGCACCTGCCGCGACATGATGTCGCAGGTCAGAGGAAGTTAATCAAACGGTCAAAAAAGTTTCCCATTGGAAAACATCGACTATTTTTTAATACATCAATCAACACAAACTGTATAATATGCGACCTAAAATGTCGCATAGACATCAAAAAGATCGGCAGACGCAAACAAGCCGACATTGACTCGCTTACACAATGATTTATGCAGGAAACACAACATGAACGCCGATGCTTTCCCTAATCAGCCTTCCCGCTCACTGACAGAGCTGGAACAACACGACGATTTTGTTCGACGCCATATTGGTCCTGAGTCTCATGAGCAACAACAGATGCTCAGTGCTATGGGACTGGAAAGTCTTGATCAGCTGATTGAGCAGACCGTACCGGAAACCATCCGTCTTGAAAGCCCGATCAATCTGGCTGCCAGCCGTACTGAAACAGACGTGCTGAACGAGCTGAAGCAGATCGCCGGTAAGAACGTCATTAACCGTTCCATGATCGGTATGGGTTACACCGATACCATCGTGCCCAATGTTATCCTGCGCAATGTGCTGGAAAATCCGGGCTGGTACACCGCTTACACCCCTTATCAGCCTGAGGTGGCCCAGGGCCGTCTGGAAGCTCTGCTGAACTACCAGCAGATGATTCTGGATCTGACCGGTCTGGACCTGGCCAACGCCTCCCTGCTGGATGAAGCAACCGCCGCCGCGGAAGCGATGACTCTATGTAAGCGCATGGCAAAGGCCCGCAAAGCCAATATATTCCTGGTGGATGAGAATATGCATCCTCAGAACATCAGCGTGATTCAGACCCGCGCCGAGCCTCTGGGCTATGAAGTGATTGTCGGCGATCTGAATGAACTAATCGATCAGCACGATCCTTTCGGTGTGGTTGCACAGTATCCGGGCACCTACGGCCATGTTGAAGACCTGACCGACCTGATCGAAAAGACCCACGCTAAAAAAGCACTGTTCTGTGCCGCCGCTGACATTATGAGTCTGGTACTGCTGAAGTCACCGGGTGATCTGGGTGCCGATGTGGTATTCGGTTCCGCGCAACGTTTCGGTGTACCGATGGGCTTTGGCGGACCTCACGCAGCATTCTTTGCCACCCGTGATGCCTACAAACGCTCAGTTCCAGGTCGTATCATCGGTGTATCTGTGGATAGCCGTGGCAAGCAGGCGCTGCGTATGGCGATGCAGACCCGCGAACAGCATATCCGCCGTGAGAAAGCGACATCGAACATCTGTACGGCGCAGGTACTGCTGGCCAACATGGCCGGTTTCTATGCCACCTATCATGGCCCACAGGGGCTGCAAACTATCGCCAGCCGTATACATCGTATGGCCGATATTCTGGCAACCGGCTTGCAGAATAAAGGCATTGAGCTGGTCAACAGCAGCTGGTTTGACACCCTCACCCTGCAACTGGGTGCAGAGCGCGATAACGCTTACAACGCTGCTCTGGCACTGGGTATTAACCTGCGTAAAGTCGGTGAAGACAAACTGGGTATCACCTGCGATGAGAAAACCGGCCGTCAGGAAATCCTGGATCTGTGGCAGGCTATTCTCGGCGCAGACCACGATCAGGAGATCGACAGCATCGATCAGCAGCTGAGTGCGGGTAGCCAGTCCATTCCTGCCAATCTGATCCGCAACACAGAAATTCTGAGCCACCCGGTTTTCAACCGCTATCACAGCGAAACCGAGATGCTGCGTTATCTCAAGCAGCTTGAGAACAAGGATATCTCGCTGACCCATGCCATGATCGCGCTGGGTTCCTGCACCATGAAGCTCAATGCAACCGCAGAGATGATTCCGGTAAGCTGGCCTGAGTTCGGTAACCTTCACCCGTTCGCGCCGATTGATCAGGCCGCCGGTTACAGTGAGATGATTAACTCGCTGGAAGATATGCTGAAAGCGATTACCGGTTTCGACGCCATCTGCATGCAGCCAAACTCCGGTGCTCAGGGTGAATATGCCGGTCTGCTGGCAATCCGTAACTACCATATTGCCAATGGCGATGATCACCGTAATATCTGTCTGATTCCAAGCTCAGCCCACGGTACCAACCCGGCGTCTGCAGCACTGGCAGATATGAAAGTCGTGATCATCGGCTGCGATGATAACGGTAACGTCGATATGGATGATCTGCGGGCCAAAGCAGAACAGCACGCTGATAATCTGTCCTGCCTGATGATCACCTACCCATCGACCCACGGTGTTTATGAAGAGAGCATCCGTGAGATCTGCGACATCATCCACCAGCACGGTGGTCAGGTGTACATGGACGGCGCTAATATGAACGCCCAGGTAGCGATCAGCCAGCCGGGCGACATCGGTGCGGATGTGTCCCACCTGAACCTGCACAAAACTTTCTGTATCCCGCACGGTGGTGGCGGTCCGGGTATGGGCCCGATCGGTATCAAAGCCCATCTGGCACCGTTTGTTGCCAACCATCCGGTACAGTCCATCGAGGGTCCGAAAGCAGACAACGGTGCGGTCTCTGCAGCCCCATGGGGTAGCGCCAGCATCCTGCCAATCACCTGGGTATACATTGCCCTGATGGGCCAGCCGGGTCTGCGCAAAGCAACCGAAGTCGCAATTCTGAACGCCAACTACCTGACCCAGAAACTGGGCGAGCACTACCCGGTGCTGTACACCGGTCGTAACAACAAAGTCGCTCACGAGTGCATCATCGATCTGCGCCCGCTGAAAGAAAGCTCAGGCATCACCGAAGAGGACGTGGCCAAGCGATTGATGGACTACGGTTTCCACGCACCGACGATGTCGTTCCCGGTGGCCGGCACACTGATGATCGAACCAACTGAGTCCGAATCCAAGGCTGAGATCGACCGCTTTATCGAAGCGATGATCGCCATCCGTCAGGAGATCGCCGATGTAGAAAGCGGCAAGCTGGATGCCGAACAGAACCCACTGAAAGGCGCACCGCATACTCTGGAAGATCTGATCGATCCGGACTGGAACCGCCCGTACAGTGCCGCTTACGGTGCCTTCCCGTTGGCAAGCCTGAAAGCCAATAAGTTCTGGCCTACGGTGAATCGTATCGACAATGTCTATGGCGACCGCAACCTGTTCTGCGCCTGCCCATCGATTGAGAGCTACGCGGAAGAGTAAGTAGTATTTCAACTGCGAGATACACAGGCCGCTCATTGAGCGGCCTGTTTGTTTATAGATAAGCGCAAACTGAACTGATCGCCTGTAGCACTGTCATGTAATGAATCAATTCGCCCGGCATTAAGAGTAAAACTTTGAGCAAAAAATCGTTTTCACAGACCCTGCGCAAATGGCTGATCGAGCTGTTTGTTGTGTTTGGCATCCTGGCCGCGATCAGCATATATCTGGTCAGGGATATGCTGGCGGTAGAAGACCGGGTACCGGTATTGAGCCTTCCGGAGTTATCTGCCGTCACCCAGAACAGTGCTGGCACGAATCCGATTCAGACGATTCAATGGCAGCAGAGTGATAAGACTCTGATCTATTTCTTTGCTCCCTGGTGCAGTATCTGTAGTGTCAGCATGAAGGGACTTGCGCTGCTACCGGATACCGATGCACAGATTATCGTTGTGGCATTGGACTGGCAGAACATCGAAGAAGTTAACCAGTTTATCGACCGGGTTGGCTATGAAGGTACGGTATTACTGGGCTCACGGGAAACGCAGGCGGCCTATCAGATCGATGCCTATCCCAGCTACTACGTTGTGGATAACGAGGGAGTCGTAGTTCATCGGGATCGCGGTTTTACCACCCCACCTGGTTTGTTTCTTCGCCTGAATTAACAGGCCAGAGACCCAAAGTAAAAATCCACCTTCTAAAGAAGGTGGCTTTGATGAAGCCCCCTCGAAGGGGGCTGACTTCTATAGCAGGTTCAGTTGGCTTCGTTCCATCTCTTTTTCAACCTTTTCCTGATGTCTTACATAACGCCTGATTATTT
>JAOXSA010000019.1 GCA_025800245.1 Amphritea sp.
TGTGACATAGCGATCGCTGTTTGCCAGCTGTCAGCCTGAACGCTGAGAATTGGCAGACCGGATTCGCAGGCTTTGGCGCAGAGCTTCAGTACCGCTGCCGAGGGTGTGAAGCCTCCGGTCAGCACCAGCGCGGCCAGTTCGATGCCGTTCACCGCGGCCATGCAGGCCGCGATGATCATGTCGTCGCGATCACCCGGTGTGAATACCAGAGTTCCCGGGCGAAATTCGCTTACCGCATTAGCGACCGAGCGGGCGCACATAGTGATACGGCTGACCCTGCGGTTGGCGATATCACCGGTGTTGATCGGGCTGGCGTGCAGATAGTCAGCGATATCCTTAACCCGGGGGATGATCAGATTTCGGTTCCAGGGGATGGCTCCGAGTAATCGGAATTTGTCGTTAAATATCGAGCAGTGCTCGCGGATCACTTCTTCGGTCAGACTGTGTGCCACCGCATTACCTGGTCCCAGAAAAGGCTGCAGATGGCCTTCGCGGGTTACCGGTGCGCCGAGCTTACTGAGAATGCAGCCCAGCACCTTTTTACTGTGGATACCGCCATAGGCACGGGCGGTAATGTCGATATGATCTTCCAGTGCTTCAGGTGTATCGGTGCCCGGTGCGGCAACCAGAACAACCTGAGCGTCCAGCGCCTTGGCGATCTCTTTGTTAATCCGGGTTGCGTAGGGTTGGCTTTCGGTGTGCACCATCCCTTCGATAATCACAATCTCATTATCAGCCGGCAGGCTTTGCTCGTAGCGGGCAACAATCTGTTCCAGCAGCTCATCGCCTTTGTCCTGACTGACAAGGTGCTCTGCGGTACGGATTCTGACCGGTTCAGCGATGCTGGCAGTGCAATCACCCTGTAGCATCGCAACAGAGCTGTCTGTCTGATCGGTACCCTGATGATGCTGGGCAATAGGTTTGAAAAAATGGACTTTGATACCCTGTCGGTTCATCGCCTGAAACAGTCCGAGAACCGCGGTAGTAAGGCCTGCACCAACTCCGGTTGGGGCAAGCAGTAATGCTTGAGACATCAGGGCTCCTTGTGAAGGGCTCAGTAATGAGCGCCTTGTTCTGGAATGCCCGATAGTTCCAGACATCTTAGAAGGTATCCAGCGGGCATATATACATAGTAATCAGGGAACCAGATCTGGGTATTTTTATGTCACTGGCGGCCGGCATTCTAAGGCCTGATCATGACAAATTATAGCGCGCCCCACAGAACCGGTGGATTTATTGATGCACCGCAATAAAATCCCCGGCTGCCCGCTTATCTGCAGCTTTATCTCACTGTTTCCGGGTCTTGAATACCACTCCCCCTTTCGGGGTATACCTGCAATTGCCAGCTGAATTAATAATGGTGTGATCAATGATTAAGGTGGGGCAATCTCTGCGCTCAACGGCTAGCGCAGCGGTCTTTATGAAGGAGTGGATATGAAAGTACTGGTCGCAGTAAAGCGTGTGATTGATTACAACGTTAAGGTCCGGGTGAAATCCGATGGGTCAGATGTCGATCTGGCGAATACCAAGATGGCCCTGAATCCGTTCTGTGAAATAGCGGTGGAAGAGGCCATCCGTTTAAAAGAGCAGGGCGTTGCCTCTGAAGTCGTTGTGGTGTCTGTGGGAGACAAAGCCTGTCAGGAGCAGATCCGGACCGCTTTAGCACTGGGTGCAGATCGTGGAATTCAGATCGAGTCAGAGGGCGCTGTCGACTCTCTCTCCGTTGCCAAATTGCTGAAAGCTGTTGTGGCAGAAGAGCAACCGGAACTGGTTATCCTGGGCAAACAGTCGATTGATTCAGATAACAATCAGACCGGACAGATGCTGGCTGCGTTGACTGCGATGCCTCAGGCAACCTTTGCTTCAGAACTGAAGGTAGCTGATGGGAAAGCGACTGTAACCCGTGAAGTTGATGGTGGTCTGCAAACGCTGGAACTGACCCTGCCTGCGGTGGTAACCACCGATCTGCGTCTGAATGAACCCCGCTATGCATCCCTGCCCAACATTATGAAAGCCAAGCGCAAGCCGCTGGATGTGAAGAGCGTTGCTGAGCTGGGTGTAGAGCTGAAAAACAACATGAAGACCCTGAAGGTCGAGCCGCCGGCGGAGCGTCAGGGCGGCATTATGGTGAGCTCTGTGACTGAGCTGGTCGAGAAACTGCAGAACGAAGCCAAAGCTATCTGATAAGGGGATCAACCGATGACAATTCTGGTAATTGCAGAACATGATAATGCCGAACTGAAGCCGGTCACTCTGAATGTGATTCAGGCAGCGACTGAACTGGTCAATAAAGGCGCCGATGGTGAGATAGAGGTACTGGTAGCAGGCTCTGGTTGTCAGGCTGTAGCGGATGCCGCAGCGAAAGTTGCCGGTGTCAGCAAGGTGCTGCAGGCGGACAACGCTGTCTATGCTCATCAGCTTGCTGAAAATATGAGTTTACTGATCACAGAGCTGGCACCGTCTTACACGCATATTCTTGCGCCGGCGACGACCAATGGCAAAAACTGTATGCCTCGTGTTGCTGCTCTGCTGGATGTGGCTCAGATCTCAGACATTATTGCAGTAGAGGCTTTTGATACCTTTAAGCGGCCTATCTATGCCGGTAATGCCATCGCTACTGTTCAGAGCAGTGAAGCAAAGCACGTGATTACTGTTCGTGGAACGGCGTTCGACGCGGTAGAGGCTGAAGCGGGTTCCGCAGCAATCGAAGCGATAGACTTTGCAGAAAACAGCGGTATTTGCCGTCATGTCAGTGATGAGCTGGCGCAGTCTGATCGTCCTGAGCTGACAGCGGCCCGGGTTGTAATTTCCGGTGGCCGGGGTATGGGTAACGGTGAAAACTTCAGCCTGCTGGACGGTATTGCCGATAAGCTGGGTGCAGCTGTTGGTGCATCGCGTGCTGCGGTTGATGCGGGTTTTGTGCCGAATGATATGCAGGTGGGCCAGACCGGCAAGATTGTCGCTCCGGAACTGTACGTTGCCGTGGGCATCTCCGGTGCGATTCAGCACCTGGCCGGTATGAAAGATTCGAAAGTCATTGTTGCCATTAACAAAGACGAGGAAGCGCCGATTTTCTCCGTTGCGGATTATGGCCTGGTTGCGGATCTGTTTGAGGCGTTACCGGCGTTCGAAGCGCAGTTATAAGGCCTTACTCAGGCGATTTTTTAGTTGTCAATAATATTGAACATTGGTACTCCCCTCTTAGGGGGAGTCCTGTTCTTCAGCTGAACAAGTAGAATGATTGCAGAAACTGGGAGTTTATCTGCCAGTAAAGAATTCATCATAGAGAGCAGCAGTAATAGGGTGATGCTCAGTGGTTGAAAGGATAGTGAATTATCCATAGCAACCAACGGGCAACTGCTGTGATTACAGAGTGAACCGGACAGCACTGCGACTGAAGCTGTCTTTTTATTTGTAATCAATGATGTTAAGAATAACGAACACTTTTCCGCTGTGAGAAGTACCGTTATCGGGAATCGGGGCCATTGTTCCTGGCTGGACAAAGCGGCGATTCCAGTAACCCTAGCCATCAGAGCATATAAAAAAAGGAAGACGATAGTGAAAAGAAGAGATTTGCTGAAAGCAGCTGCAACCGGTATGGCAGCAGCACCACTGGCCCTGTCCTCTGCTACTGCACAGGCAGGCGACAAAGTCCGTCTGCGTATGCAGTCCCTGTACGGTACTGAGACCGACGCACTGTTCAAGGCTTTTGCTAACGACGTTAAGACTGTTTCCAACAAGACTGTTCGTGTCCAGACTTTCCGTGGTTCCGAGCTGGTTCCTAACGACCAGATGATGGACGCTGTATCTAAAGGTACTCTGGACATGTGTCAGGGTTACGCAGGTTACTGGGCGGGTCAGCTGGATATCGCTAAGATTGAATCCGGTATCCCTGGCGCCTGGACCAGCTACGATGAAGCGATGTACCTGCACCAGAAGAAAGGCCTGACAGCTCTGCTGGAAGAAGCCTACGAAGAGAAAGGCATCAAGTACCTGGGCCCTGTATTCGGCGGTCCATACGATCTGCTGACCACCAAGCCTGTTAACAGCCTGGAAGATCTGAAGAACATGAAGATCCGTGCAACTGCGACTGTTGCCGGTGTTCTGGAAAAATTCGGTATCCCGACTGTATACCTGCCAAGCCAGGAGCTGTACGTAGCTCTGTCTACCGGTGCTATCGACGGTGTTATCTACGGCGGTTCTCTGGAATATAAAGCGTTGAAACTGCACGAGACTGCGAAGTACTACACCCACCTGAACATGATCAACCCAGGCTATGCTGATGGCGTACTGATCAACAAGGCTAAGTGGGACTCTCTGTCTGCAGACCAGCAGAAAGCACTGGAACTGGCAACGGCTAAGCACGCGACTAACATGCACGCGTGGAACGTTAACGGCTGCCTGGATGTGAACAGCGAAGGTATCTTTGAGTTTGCTTCTCTGCCAGCTGAAGATTCCAACGCCCTGACTGCTGCAGCACAGGATGTCTGGGCAGAAGAGGCGGCGAAGTCTCCTCGTAATGCTAAGGCGATCGAAGCTCTGACGGCGACAGCGAAGGCTACCGGGAGAGCTTAATGTCGAAACTGTCTCAATATCTTGCTTATCAAGACAGGGTATCTGAGTGGATTGGCCGGACCTTCTCCTGGTTGTGTCTGGTCATGATTGCAGGGCTTTGCTACGAGGTGGGTGCACGTTATCTGTTTAACAGCCCTACC
>JAOXSA010000022.1 GCA_025800245.1 Amphritea sp.
GTTCGCTCTGATCGGTTCCATAATATAAAAGCGGCTCTTATGAGCCGTTTTTAGTTTTCTGCCACCAGTTGCAGAATATCCAGTGTTGAAATTACCCCGCAGACACCGTCATCACTGGTGACAAATACCCGGTGGATACCATGATCGGCCATGGTTCTGGCGACGCTGGCTACCGGAGTATCGTCAGAAACACTGATAATCTCATCGGTCATGATTTCCCGGACCAGGTGATTACTGTGGCGATCACCTTCTGACAGCCCCAGCTCTTCAGGTGTATAGCCTTCCAGTGTGGAGTGGTAATACTGGTTCATCGGGCTCTCTTTAAGTGTTTCTTCCGGCTGGCTGTCAAAGCGCATAACGTCACTGAGGCTTACCACTCCGGTCAGTTGCCGTGTGGCAGAGAGTACTGGTGCGCCGGTGATTTTATGACGGGTGAGGAAGTCGATCAGCGTTGTGATCGACCAGTGATCAGCGACAGTCAGCAACTGCCTGGTCATGATGTCGCCAGCGGAAATGTCTTTTAGCGTGATCATTGTGAATACCTGTAGGATTAGCGAAGTCCTTTGAAAATCCCACAGCGGAAGGTTACGAGCTATATCTCGTTAGAGGTAATTGACCCTGCAACCGGTCAAAGTATGATCAATATCAAGAATCTGTGGGAATCGTATCGTTTATGTCTGAATCCAGAATTAAAACAGTAATCAGTGAGCATATGTTGTTTGCTTCGTTACCTGAAAACGAGCAGGAACGTCTCAGCCAGCATTGCCGGACCGTTACCCTGAAAAATGATGAGAGTCTGTTTCATCAGGGCGGAGAGGCACACAGTTTTTATATTGTTCTGTCTGGCAGTATCAAGCTGTTCCGGGTTTCACCCGATGGTCATGCCAAGGTGATTGAGGTGATTCGCGAAGGCGGTGCATTTGCCGAAGCTCTGATGTTTATGGAGCAGATTAAGTATCCGCTGAACTCTGCTGCTATGGGTAAAACTGAGGTATTGGTGATACCAAACCATCTCTATAAGGAGATCCTTCTGGCGAACCCTCAGAGTGGTCTGAAACTGATGGGAAACATGGCGATTAAACTGCATCGACGCATCAATGAGATAGAGATTCTGACGCTGCAGAATACCCGTCACCGGTTGGGGAATTATCTCTTTGGTCTGGCTTCAGATCCTGCTGCAAGTAAGTGCCAGCTAACCCTGCCGATGGCTAAGCAGTTGATCGCATCGCAGTTGGGGATGCAGCCGGAGACATTTTCCCGATTGATGAAGGAGATGAAAGAGGAAGGTCTGATCGAGGTTCAGGGAGCGCAGGTAACCGTGCATGATCTGCAGGGCCTGCGGGAGTTCGGTCATTAAACTCATAGCGATCTGTTAAACCAAAAAAAAGGTCACATTGAGTGGCCTTTTTTTATTGGAAGACGTCATTCAGCTCGCATTATCGCCTTTGTATCGGACTGTCTGCAGTATGGCTGTAGCTGTTAATGGTAATGTTGCAGCCAGCAGTAATGAGTACACAAAGTCGCTGTTATATTCAGATAACAGAGTGCCAGGGCCTGCTATCATCAGCGCCAGCGCCATATTCACGGTGGCAAACAGAGACATACCCCGCAGCAGTTTATGGCTTTGCATCAATGCGGCGATCAGCATCACAGCAGGTACCAGAGCAGCGATGATCTGAGTATAAAGCTCGCCCTGTTCCATACGTCGGAACAGTTCAAAGAAGGCAAACAGACCGATCAGCCAGCGGCCCCACGCCGGGCGGGACCAGTGGTCGTCGCGTACTGCAACGACCAGCGCAGAGGCAAGGAACGGCAGGGCAACAAAGTAGCCCAGACTGTCCAGCATTCGTTGCAGGGTGCCCAGATCTGTATCGGCAGGATCCAGCAACAGATCTCCCATGGCTGCCAGTCCGACAAACAGTGCTGCCAGGGCGCTGGCGTGCAGAGTTACCTGGGCTTCAGGCTTAACCTTTTCTGCGCCGCGTTGCAGTTGCCATGCGGCATACAGCGCACCGACCAGCAGTGCGCCCAGAGCTATTGACGTCACGCTTATTCGGCCGCCAGTTTAGCGAATACGCGGCCCGCTGCTTCGATGGTGGCGTTGATGTCTTCTTCGCTGTGCGCCTGAGACATAAAGCCTGCTTCGAAGGCAGATGGTGCCAGATAGATACCCTCTTCCAGCATGCCGTGGAAGAAGCGACCAAACTTATCGGCGTCGCATTTCATGACCTGTTCAAAGCTGGTGACTTCTTCCTGATCGGTGAAGAACAGGCCGAACATACCGCCTACCTGGCTGGTGGTGAACGGTACACCGTGACGCAGAGCCATTGCTTCAAAGCCTTGTGCCAGCAGCTCAGTTTTAGCGCTCAGCTTTTCATGGAAGCCGTCTTCCTGCAGAGCGTTCAGCATTGCCAGACCGGCAGCCATTGCCAGTGGGTTACCGGATAGCGTACCTGCCTGATATACAGGCCCCAGCGGCGCAATGTATTCCATGATTTCACGCTTACCGCCAAACGCACCAACCGGCAGACCGCCGCCGATTACCTTACCCATGGTGGTCAGATCCGGAATCACACCGTAGTGACCCTGTGCGCCGGTCAGAGAAACACGGAAACCGGTCATCACTTCATCCAGAATCAGCACAGTGCCGTACTCGTCACAGACTTCACGCAGACCTTCCAGGAAGCCTGCAACCGGCGGGATGCAGTTCATATTGCCAGCGACTGGCTCAACGATGATGCAGGCGACTTCGCTACCCACTTCGGCAAAGGCTTTGCGTACGCCCTCGATGTCGTTGTAGGTCAGGGTGATGGTGTGCTCGGCCAGTGCAGCCGGTACGCCCGGAGAGCTTGGCTCGCCCAGAGTCAGCATGCCGGAACCCGCTTTAACCAGCAGGGAGTCGGAGTGACCGTGGTAGCAGCCTTCAAATTTAACGATCTTATCGCGACCAGTATAACCGCGAGCCAGACGGATCGCGCTCATGGTTGCTTCGGTGCCGGAGTTCACCATCCGCACCAGATCCATACCTGGCATGATATCGCAGACTTTATCGGCCATTTCGATCTCGATTGCGGTTGGTGCACCGAAGCCCAGACCGGAATCCATCATCTCACGTACCGCGTCCATGACCGCTGGATGGGAGTGACCCAGAATCATCGGGCCCCAGGAGCCGACATAGTCGATGTAACGTTTGTCATCTTCGTCGTACAGGTAAGCGCCTTCACCGCGCTTGAAAAATACCGGTGTGCCACCGACGCCTTTGAATGCGCGAACCGGGGAGTTTACACCACCAGGGATATGGGCCTGTGCGGCCTGAAACAGGGATTCTGAACGGGACATGGTATCTCTCTTTAAAAACGTAGGCTCTGAAAACTTATGGCTTGAACAGCTGCTGGAAATGGCCAGCCTGTGCACAGATATCATCATTGGCGAACAGGTTGTGGATAACGGCGACCATATCGGCACCAGCTTCAATAACTTGCCCCGCATTATCCATATTAATACCGCCAATCGCTACCACCGGAACGGGTAGGCTTGATCTGGCTTCCTGCAGCAGTGACAGAGGCGCTGGGCTGGCATTGGGTTTTGTGCTGGAAGGAAAGAACGCACCGAAGGCAACATAGTCGGCTAGCTGTTCGACGGCCGTTTGTGCCAATGCCAGAGAATCGTGGCAGGTATTGCCGATGATCTGATTCTGACCCAGGTACTCTCTGGCCTGGCTGACGATGCCGTCGCTCTGGCCCAGATGTACACCGTGAGCTGCGACTGCTTTGGCCAGCTCAACGTCATCGTTGATCAGCAAGGGACGATCAAACTGGTTACACAGATCCACCAGAGCCAGAGCTTGCTGGTGGCGCTTTGCCTGATCGGTCGATTTATCCCGGTACTGGACAATCCGTGCGCCGCCGCGCAGGGCCTGCTCTACATGAAACAGCAGGCTATCAGTATCGGGCATCAGTTTGCTATCGGTTATGGCATACAGGCCACGCAGTTCAAATTGGCTCATCAGTGCAGCTTCTGGGTATAGAAATGTTCTACCTGATCGCGGGTGATAATACCGCTGATCTGGTCATTAAGATCGATAATGCACAGCGCGTCGAGTCGATCATGATTCATCTTGTCGAGGGCTTCTTTCAGGGTCGCATTGACCGAGAGAGGTGCAATATCTTTACGTACAGCGGGCAGCTCGGTTAGATCCAGTTCCAGTTCCGGGTTGTAGCCATCCCGGTCTGACATGCGCTGAATAAAGTACTCAACATCCGCAGGAAACAGAATATAGCGGGCGATGCCTTTGCGATCTTCAAGGATTATCCATTCTGGTCGCTGATCGGTTGCCTTCAGAGCGGCTTCGGTGGTGATGGTGTAGCTACAGCGGACAAAATCGGTGTGCATTACACTGGATACTCCGAGGCGGGACAGTGCCTGAGTCAGTGGTTCCTGACGGTAATCCAATCCCTGGGCTTTCAGTGAGGTCAGGAATATTGAAGGCTGATTAAAGGCATAGCGTACTGTGGTGCTGGCTACCACGATGGCCAGCATCCCCGGGAAAATGATATTCGGGTTAGCGGTCAGCTCCAGCAGGGCGATCAGAGCCGCCAGTGGTGCATTCAGTACAGCGCCCATCATCGCGCCCATGCCCAGCATGGCGTAGAAACTGACGCCGGAATGATCCAGACCGGTAAACAGGGTCAGCAGCATTGCAAACACGGCGCCGGTGACCGCGCCGATATAGAACGTCGGGCCAATTAAGCCACCCGGCACACCGAGTCCCAGTACCAGCGGTGTCAGCAACCATTTTGCGATCAGCAGTCCAAGCAATACGGAAAGCTCTGCGTTACCTTCCAGCGCCGTTGAGACGGTATCGTAACCAACGCCCATTACCTGTGGATACCAGATGGCGACGACGGCTGTCAGAAGGCCTGCAATCGTTAAGCGGACGCCCAGCGGCCACTTAATGTTCAGCTGTGTCTGGATCATGATGCGGATAAAGCCCGCAGCCATTAAGGCACAGACAAGTCCAAGCAAAATAATGTAAGGGGTTTCGGTCAGCGACTGAATCTGTACGGCAGGAATGGTGAATGCCGATTCGTCGCCATAGGTTGCTTTAATCAGTAATGCCGCTGTGACAGATGCCACCAGAACCGGTGTAAAACCGATCACGGTGTATTCCATCAGAATCACTTCCATGGCAAAGATCACACCGGCCAGCGGTGTGTTGAATGAGGCAGAAATGGCCGCAGCGACACCACAACCGACCAGTAATCTGAGTGAGTTGTTAGGCAGTTTGAGTGCTTGTCCCATCAGGCTGCCGCAGGCTGCGCCCAGGTGTACAGCAGGGCCTTCACGGCCAACCGAATGACCGGAAAGAATAGCGATACCAGCACCGAAAAACTGAACAAAGAAGTTTTTCGCGGGCAGGTGGCCCTGATGGTAACTGAGCCGCTCAAGGACGTGAACAACGCCGACCTTGCGGGTTTTCAGAGCCAGCTTCCAGAGCAGCAGGAACAGGGCCAGCGAGCCGCACAATGGCAGGACGATCCGGGCGATGACTGGCAACCCTTCAAAGTTCTCGTTGCTGTTGCCCGGTAGCCAGGTTTCCAGTGGCAGATCGATCATCAGACGAAACGCGAGAATCACCCCGCCAGATACCAGACCGGAAAGAATTCCCAGAAGAACCAACTGCGGCAGAGCTTCGGCATGCGCCAGCCGGTTACGGAAATGCTCGAATGACAGTGAATCTTTAAACATTAAACTCCCGGATACAGGTCTGATTGCCGAAGAAATAACCGGTCCCGCATAGTAATGGCAGACCGGGCTTTGTATCATATAGCACTGAAAGACAATCAAACAGATGAATTATATGTGAGGTCAAAGTGATCAAAGTAGGTATCGTAGGCGGCACCGGCTACACCGGCGTAGAGCTGCTCAGATTGTTAGCAAACCATTCAGGCGTTTCTGTGGAAGTCATCACATCACGTTCTGAGGAAGGTGTGCGCATCGACGATATGTACCCGAACCTGCGAGGACACTACGACCTGCAATTCACCGTGCCGGATGTTGATCAACTGGCGCAGTGCGATGCAGTATTCTTTGCTACGCCTCACGGTGTAGCCATGAAGATGGCACCGGAACTGCTTGAGCGCGGTGTGAAAGTAATCGATCTGGGTGCGGACTTCCGGATTAAAGATCTGGAACTGTGGTCTAAGTGGTACGGTATGGAACATACCAGTCCGGAAGCTGCTGCCGCCGCAGTGTATGGCCTGCCGGAAGTAAATCGTGAAGCGATTAAGTCTGCGCAGCTGATTGCCTGTCCGGGCTGCTACCCGACAGCAACGCAGCTGGGTTTCCTGCCGCTGATTGAAAACGGACTGATCGATCATCGTTACCTGATCGCCGACTGTAAATCCGGTGTCAGCGGTGCTGGCCGTGGCGCAAATGTTGGCTCTCTGCTGTGCGAATCCAGTGAGTCGATGAAGGCCTACGGCGTGCCGGGTCACCGTCACCTGCCGGAAATCAAGCAGGGCCTGAGCGAGGCTGCTGGTCGTCCTGTGGGTCTGACGTTTGTACCGCACCTGACCCCTATGATCCGCGGTATCCATGCGACCCTTTACGGAAAACTGAAAGATCCGGTAGATGGTCTGCAGGAGCTGTTCGAAGCCCGTTATGCCGATGAGCCATTTGTTGATGTGATGCCTGCAGGCAGTCACCCGGAAACCCGCAGTGTGAAAGGCGCGAATGTTTGCCGGATCAGTGTGTTCCGTCCGCAGGATGATGACACCGTTGTGGTGCTGTCGGCGATCGATAATCTGGTGAAAGGCGCTGCCGGTCAGGCGATTCAGAACCTGAATATTATGTTTGATATGGCGGAGGACGCAGGTCTGCGTCATGCCGGGATGATGCCTTAATCAGTGTTGGCTGATAATGAAGTTATAAAGTAACGTTCAGGTGTGTTTAAATACTTGACTGAAATGCTTGGTTAAATAGATAATAGCCAGCCTGAAGAGTTTATGTAGTGTGGAGACGTTATGACAGAGAGCACTGACCAGGACCTGACCATGGTATTTACCGATGCCGCGGCAGCCAAGGTAAAGAGTCTGATCGAAGAAGACCAGAATGATAATCTGAAACTGCGGGTGTATATCACCGGTGGTGGATGTGCGGGCTTCTCCTACGGTTTCACCTTCGATGAAGCGATTGCTGAAGATGATACCGAGATCGTTAATGACGGTGTCAGCATGGTGATCGATCCGATGAGCTTTCAGTACCTGGTGGGTGCTGAAGTGGACTATAAAGAAGGCCTGCAGGGGTCGCAGTTTGTGATTAATAACCCCAATGCCTCAACAACCTGTGGCTGTGGATCATCTTTCTCAATCTGATCTCCGGTCTTCCTGAACCAGAAAAAGCCAGCATTAAGCTGGCTTTTTTGTTTTTGGCAGGCGGCGTTTCAGAAGACCTCCGAGTCGGGCCAGAAACAGACCGCTGAATACACCATTCATGGTGCAGACAATGAATATAAAAACGGTCTCTGTGGTGATTTCAGGTACCCGGGCCAGTGTCACACCGACGCAGTATTTCATCAGGAAAATTCCCATCATCAGTGCTAATGGGGTCCAACTGCCGGGCACCGTGAACAATTGAGTCGCTTCACAATATTGCAGGCGGGCAGGATGTAGTCGCTGAATCGTCGGGGTGGTTATCGTCAGTCCGCTAATCCAGCAGAGCAGAGGTAGAAAGTCGATGCCGAAGGCGGAAATAACGCCGTATAGAGACAGCACCATCATTGCAAAAGGCAGTATCAGAAGCCGGGTTCTGCTGACCTGTCGGGTTCTGCTTTGCTGGATGCCGAGAACAATCAGTACCACAAGCAGGATATAAACCCACATAGGGGTGTGCTGTAAAATGGTCAGTAGCATACCTTGACTCCCTGTTATGTTCCGGTACTGAAGCCTGTCCGGGGGTTATCCTAACATATGCGAAATATAAAATTTTGCTCCTACGCCGAACAGTGTCATCCCGGTCAGTAAGCCCAGGAAAATCGCTCGTCCCTCCCTGTTGGCGCCTGATTTCAGGGATACATGCCAGACCGTCCATAGCTTGAAAATAACCATGCCGATCAGAGCAAAGAATACAGCAACCTCTGTTGTTGACCACTGAACCATCGGTCTCACCTCTTTTAATATGTATTTGACATGCATGTTATATCTCAATAATATGCATTTCAAATGAAACTTATTATCTCTGGATGTGGAATTAATCGTGAAAAGGTCTGAACTGCTACAGCCCCTGAGTCGTGAACATCATACCGCGTTGGTGTACGCGAAGAGATTACTGGATAGCCAGGATGATGAATCGCGGTTGCAGTACTGGTGTCAGATCAAAGGGGAGCTGACGACAGAGCTTGAGCAGCACTTTGCTATAGAAGAGCGTTATGTTGAGTCGTTGAAAGGCCCGCTACCAGAGCGGCTGCTTGATGAGCATCAGCAACTGCGGCGGCTGTTGCAAGCAGAGACCGGAACCGAACTGAGCGAATTTGCTGTGCTGCTGAAAAATCATGTCCGGTTTGAAGAACGTGAGCTGTTTCCATGGCTGGAGACTGCGCATTACGACATTCTCAAGCGCATGCTTGAACAATGAATGCGGGATTTGATCTCGTGCCAATACTTATAAATATGCATTTTAAATACTTGTATAGGGTGAATATGAAAACTGAAACCATTGCGATCGTTAAAGCGACAGTGCCGGTGATTAAAGAGTCTGGACAGGCGATCACTGAGCATTTTTACAGTCTGTTATTTGCTGAGAACCCGGAGCTGCAGCATGTTTTCAATATGGCTAATCAGGCAAATGGCCGGCAGCAGTCGACTTTGGCGGTTGCCATTCTGAGCTATGCCGCGAATATCGATAATCTGAGTGCTCTGGGTGGTGCCGTTGATAATATTGCGGCAAAGCATTTCAGTCTGGATATCGCTCCAGAGCAGTACGATATCGTTGGCCGGAATCTGCTTCGGGCGATTCGTGAAGTGCTGGGGGAGAGTATTGCTACAGATGAAGTGCTGGATGCCTGGGCAGAGGCATATCAGGCGCTGGCCGATGTGCTGATTGGCCGTGAGCAGCAGCTGTATCAGGAAGCACGACAGCAGGGTTGGTCGGGTTTTAAAGCATTCCGGGTGGATCGGATTGTGGATGAAAGTAGCGAGATCCGATCGTTTTATCTGAGTCCTGTGGATGGTAAACCGCTTCCGGCCTATCAGCCCGGTCAGTTTCTCAGTGTTAAGGTGGCTGACCCGGACTGGGACTATGAAGAGATCCGTCAGTACAGCCTGTCCGATAGGCATACACCACAGGGCTATCGTATCTCTGTTAAGCGGGAGAAGTCGGCCAGTGAAGATATTCCGGATGGCAGGGTGTCAGGTTACCTGCATTCGTCAGTGCGGGTTGGCAGCTTGTTGGATGTGCATATGCCCGCAGGAGATTTCTATCTGCGTTCCGGGACGCGCCCAGTGGTGCTGATTAGTGGTGGTGTTGGTATCACTCCGATGCTGAGTATGCTCAATGACATGATGATCCGGCAGGATAGCCGTCAGGTTGTCTGGCTGCACGGAACTCGTAATTGTAAAACCCATGCTTTTGCCGCGCACATTGAGCAACTGAAGCGGGAATATCCGGGCGTGAATGCAATCACTGCATATGAGGATACGGCAGGGGCAGATCAGGGTGTTGATTACGATCACCAGGGCTATATTACCCAGGCTTTGCTGGCGCAACAGTGCCCGGCGGATGCTGATTACTATTTCTGTGGCCCACTACCGTTTATGAAAGCGATTTACGCTCAGCTGAAGGCGCTGGGTGTGGCCGATGAACGGCTTAATTATGAGGTGTTCGGGCCTGGCGAAAGCCTTGCCTGAAACGGATGCGCCTGGCGATAAAGAGTGCCGTGGTTGCCGGTGTGATGTCACTGTTTTTCTGTATCAGTACAGAGCAGCTGGATGAGTGGGTATCTCTCTATCCGCAAGCGGCAGCGCTGGCATTTTGCTGTAACCTGATCCTGCTCAGGTTTTAAGTGTCTGGGGACCTTAGCGCTACTGCCAGATACCTAAACGGGGTATAGTTACAGGCTGTATCCCGTTGTTTTTCTGCACCCTCAATTCTGGAGATGATCTATGCGACTGACCGCTTTCACCGATTTTGGCCTGCGTACCCTGATGTACCTTGCCAGTCTGGAGGAAGAGCAGTTAAGCAGTGTCTCTGAGGTCGCCTCGATCTATAACGTATCTCAGAATCATATGGTGAAAGTGATCGGACAGTTAGCCAAACTGGGCTACGTTCAGACCATTCGCGGCAAAAATGGCGGTATTCGTCTGGCCATGAAGCCTGCGGACATTAATATCGGTGACGTTATAGCGAAGATGGAGAATCATCTGGATGGCGTCGACTGTATCTCTACCTCGTGCCAGCTGATCCCCTGTTGCGAGCTCAAACATGCACTGGCTGAAGCGATGAATGCGTTTCTGGATACCATGCGTCGATACACGCTGGCCGACCTGGTTGCGAACAAGAGCGAGCTGATTCCGCTGATGGTAGCCCGTTAAACCCGTTTCGTTGCATTGAAGTAGCGTTTACCCAGAATTACCAGCAAGATTCCACCCAGTACCAGCAGTGCTGAGGTGATCAGTCTCATATCAATGCTTTCTCCGGCAAATACCACACCACCGGCTGCTGCTATAATCGGTACCGATAACTGTACCACTGCCGCCTGAGTACCGCTCAGACCTTTCAGTGCGATATACCAGAGGGTGTAGCCGATTCCCGAGGCCAGGCTGCCAGACATTATCGCCAGCAGGATGCCTGCTGTGGAAATGTTATTGCCTGTCTCTGGATTGAACAGATCGCTCTGCCAGAACATTAAGGCCAGCAGAATCAGCGCGGCGGGAAGGGTGCGCAGAAAGTTAAAAGAAGTATCTCCCAGCGGGTTTTCTGAACCACGTCCTTTCAGGGTATATAGACCCCAGGCAATGCCTGACAGGCTCATCAGCAGGAAGCCAGTAACAGAAGGTGTCGTAAGGGTAGGCAGGACCAGCCAGACAAAACCGCAGAAGGCGATCAACACGCCCAGCCATTCGCTGCTATGCAGGCGCTGCCCCTGAATAACGCTGATCAGAATCATGGTGATCTGCACGGCACCGAACAGGATAAGCGCTCCGGTACCGGTATCCAGTGTCAGATAGGCGTAGGAAAATGTTACGGCGTAGAGCAACAGCATCAATGATGCGCTCCAGCTCCCCTGGCTTTTTCTGGTCGCTGTTTTTTGAGGGCGGGAAATGGTGAGAATCACCAGCAGAGTGAAAATCCCTGACAAAAGCCTCAGGCTGGTAAAGCCCGCGGCATCAATAGCCCCTTCACCCAGCGCCAGACGACAGAGTATGGAATTGCCGGCAAACGCCAGCAGGGCGAGCAGGGTCCAGATCGAAGTGGTAGCGACAGAAGGTGTCATCAGTACTGCTCTTAAGTAGGGCTCTGAATTAAAGCTCTTAAGTAGAACTCTTAAGTAAAGCACTTAAGTAAAGCTCTCAGAAAAAGATTGTGTTGTTCTGATGCGCAGAACGACAGCCAGTTCCTGACCAGTGGCAAAAGATTTTCTACTGCCCCCAGTAAATTGCACCTAGCGGACGGTAGCCCTCAGCGCCGGTGACCTGAGGTTCATTCCCGCTTAACTGTTTCAGAGTGCGGTGGGCCAGCCAGGCAAATGCTGCTGCTTCCACCCAGTCCGGATCAAGACCGAGAACGGATGTTGTATCCAGTTCGAATGGTTTGAGCAGGAAATTCAGCTGATTTTTCAGGCGCGCATTATGGCTACCACCGCCACAAAGGAAAATCTGCGGGTTGTTCAGGTTCTGGGCTTTGATCGCATCCGCTATCGTTAGTGCCGTCAGATCCAGCAGGGTCGCCTGTACATCCACCGCCAGCGGTTCACTGTCCAGTTGGCGCACCATCTGCCGTACCCAGAGATTGTTGAATTGTTCCCGGCCGGTGCTTTTGGGCGGTTCTTCTGAGAAAAAAGGCAGCGCCAGCATATTGTTCAGCAGGGTCTGATTGACCTGACCAGATGCTGCCCACTGACCATCACAGTCAAAGCTGCTCTGGTGATGCAGCTGAATCCAGCTGTCCATCAGTACATTGCCCGGGCCGGTATCAAAACCGCGTACCGGTTTACTGCTGTCTGCCTCAAGGATAGTGATATTGGCCATCCCGCCGATGTTAACCAGTACCCGATCCCGGGTTTTATCGCGGAACAGTGCGTTATGAAAAGCCGGAACCAGTGGTGCACCCTGACCGCCGGCGGCCATGTCCCGACGGCGGAAGTCCGTCACGGTTGTGATGCCGGTATGTTCGGCAATAACATTAGCGTCGCCGATCTGCAGGGTAAAGTTGGCTTCAGGGCGATGACGGATAGTCTGGCCATGGCTGCCGATTGCGGCAATATCTTCCCGTTTCAGACCGCTTTGCTGAATCAGATTCAGTGTCGCCCGGGCGAACAACTCACCCAGTTCCAGATCCAGTCGGCCCAGACGCTCAATCTCATTTTCGCCGGGATTGAGCATCGAATGAATACGGCGATCAATGGCCGCCGGGATCGGCTCACTGTGACTCGCGATCAGTTCGAATTCGGGCTCAAAACGCACCGCCACAGCATCAATGCTGTCGAGGCTGGTGCCGGACATCAAACCTATATAGATCGGTGCGGCCATGGAGTTCCTGTCCTGGTTGACGGAGTCGCTGCTGGGTAATCAGTTACTGCGGCTTGCCAGCTGGGTTGCCTTGTGGCTTTCCAGCTGCGCCAGAGCTTCTTTCGCGACGCTGAAGAAGCGTTCGCGCTCTGCTTTGGCAATGGGCGCTGCATGAGGCAGTTTAACAGTCTGTGGGTTTTTGTGAACACCGTTGACGCGGAATTCATAGTGCAGATGAGGGCCGGAAGCCAGCCCGGTTTTTCCGACATAGCCAATGACCTGGCCCTGTTTGACCCGGGTTCCCACGCGCTGGCCTTTACGGTAGTTGTTCATGTGGGCATACAGGGTGGTTATATTGCCACCGTGTTGCACGATGACGCATTTGCCGTAGCCACCCTTGGTGCCGCGCCAGATAATCTTACCTTCTCCGGCTGCCTTGATTGGTGTACCCGTGCGGGCGGCGTAATCAGTACCTTTGTGTGCCCGTGTCAGGCCCAGTACAGGATGCTTACGACGTGTTTTAAAGCTGGAGCTGATTCGGGCAAAGTCCACCGGGCTGCGTAGGAAGGCTTTGCGCATACTGCCGCCTTCCGGTGAGAAATAGCTGCTGCTGCCGTCACTGTCGGTATAACGGATCGCGGTGTAAGTGTTGCCGCGGTTGGTGAATTCGGCCGCAAGAATTTCGCCTTCACCGATCAGGCTACCATCGAGATATTTCTTTTCGTAGACCATACTGAAGCTGTCGCCTTCGCGCAGATCCAGTACAAAGTCGATATCCCAGCCAAATACAGCAGCCAGTTCCATAATCATCTTATCTGACAGGCCTGCCTGGGAAGCATCATAGAACAGGGAGTTCTCAATAGTACCTTCTGCGAACGCCGGAATGATCTCTGGATCACGCTCGATATTGTCGACTTCATACCCTTCGTCAGTACGGGTAATGAGGGCGCTCTTCATCTTATTCTGGATATGTTTAAGCTTTTTCAGCTGGCCCTCTTCGATGACGAAACTCAGGGTCTGACCCGGGTAGATCCGGCGTAGTACCTCGGTACCTTTGACGGCGGCTGTGACGTTAAAAACATCGCGGACGGTCAGTCCGGCACGTTTAAAAACGGCGGTCAGAGTGTCGCCGGAGCGGATCTTAAAATCCTGCCAGTTCTCAGGTTCCGGCGGGACTACTTGAGTGGGTTCTGGTTGTGATGCTGCTACGGTAGCCGTTTCTGGCTGAGATTGAGCCGGCTGAGCGACTTTCGCGGTAGCTTCCTGCGAATTACTGATTTCTGCGGTTGGCAGAGGTAAAGGTTGGCCAGAGCGCGCCGAAGCATCGCTGCTGGGTAACAGGGCCGCAGTGAAACTGATGATAACGACACAGATAGTCGCCGCCAGCATATGTGTCACAGGCATATGTTGTTTTAACCGCTCGAGCAGACGCACCCCGATGACCCTCATCTCTGTTTTTTACGCATAAATTTCGCGGATTATACCGGAACTGAGCCTGGAAACTAAATTATTACATTTTTGTTATGGTTATTTATCGACCAGCCTGGTGGAAAGTTGAGCAGGAAATGGTGCCTATGGTTTGTGGGATGCGGGTCTGCGGGGTAGAATACGCCCCTATTTTTGACACGAACATCTATTGAAAGGTTACAAAAAAGCGATGACAGACATGACACTGCTACAGGATCTGAATGCGCGCGGATTGATTGCGCAGATGACCAGTGAGGAAGAACTGGAACAACACCTGGCTGAAGGCTCTGTCACCCTTTATTGTGGCTTCGACCCAACTGCAGACAGTCTTCATATCGGTTCTCTGGTGCCACTGCTGGCGCTGAAACGTTTTCAGGAAGCAGGCCATAAGCCGCTGGCGCTGGTGGGCGGTGCAACCGGTCTGATCGGTGATCCGAGCTTTAAAGCGCAGGAGCGTAAGCTGAACAGTGATGACACTGTGGCAGGCTGGGTTGAGAAACTGAAAGGTCAGGTGAGCCAGTTTATCAATTTCGATTGTGGTGCTAACAGTGCTGAAGTTGTAAACAACCTGGACTGGACCCGCAACGTCGATATTCTGACTTTCCTGCGCGATATCGGTAAGCACTTCTCTGTTAACCAGATGATCGCTAAAGAGTCGGTTAAGCAGCGTATCGACCGTGAAGGTGCTGGTATCTCCTTTACCGAATTCACCTACATGATTCTGCAGTCCTACGACTTCCAGCAGTTGAACGCCAGCCACAGCTGTACGCTGCAGATCGGTGGCTCTGACCAGTGGGGTAACATCACCGGTGGTACCGAACTGACCCGCCGTATGAACGGTAACCGTGCGTTCGGTCTGACTCTGCCGCTGATCACTAAGTCTGACGGCACCAAGTTCGGTAAAACTGAGAGCGGTACTATCTGGCTGTCACCGAACAAAACGTCACCGTACGCGTTCTACCAGTTCTGGCTGCAGACTGCGGATGCGGATGTATACCGCTTCCTGAAATACTTCACTTTCCTGCCAGTGGACGCGATTGATGCGCTGGAAAAAGAAGATGCTGAGCGTCAGGGTCGTCCTGAAGCGCAGGCGGTGCTGGCTCGTGAAGTGACTCGTCTGGTTCACGGTGAAGAAGGTCTGGCGGCAGCGGTACGAATCACCGAAGCGCTGTTCAGCGGTAACCTGTCCGATCTGAGTGAAGCGGACTTTGAGCAGCTGCAACTGGATGGTCTGCCATCTTCAATTCTGAGCGATGCTGATCTGGCGGACACGCCACTGACAACTCTGCTGAGCGATGCCGGTATGGCTAACTCTGGCAAGCAGATTAAAGACGCGCTGCAACGTAATGCAGTGATCGTTAACGGTGAAGCCAAAGGCATGGATGACAATATGAAAGCGGCTGAAGTATTTGCCGCTGCAAATGGCACCTATGGCCGCTTCTTCCTGGTGAAACTGGGTAAGAAAAAGCACCATCTGTTCGTTATCTGATCGCTGCTGACTAAGTATAAAAAGCCGAACATAAAAAAACGCGCAGCCTGTGAAGGGCTTGCGCGTTTTTTTGTATCTGCTGTCTGCGGATCAGTACATAAGTTGTCAGTACAGAGCTTGTTCGTCCCGTACCAGGTCTTTCAGCATTTCCAGGAACAGTGTGTCTGCTTCCGTGTGCTCAACAGGGATCTTCACGCTGGTGGTGGCTGACAGCTCGTCGGCGATCTTAACGTTGGCGTGTTCGTCGTTGAGATGCTTGCGGGCGATCTCCATCGCGGTAGCGCAGATCTCCGGTTCAACCATGATCTTACGCAGTACCAGAATCAGCTCATCAATAGCACGTTCTTTGTTTTTAATTTCAGCGGCGCTCATCTAACGATACTCCGATACGGAAAATAATAAGTTCTCAGGCACTATATCACTGTCCTGCCGGGGACTGCACGATACATTTTCCGTTCATTCCAAAGTATATGCGGTTTTTATAATTTATTGCTGATCATCTCTTGATCAATGCTGCAGCTGCTGTCAGAATACGCTCACAATTTGATATGTTTCCGTGCTAAGTAGGTCACCCCGAATCGGAAACGTAATAAGCACACCCAGCTTATTTTCCCGGGCTTTCATTGTGTACCCACAGGTCAGCACCGGATGAAGAGCGCTTTTGCCTTTCTCTGACCGTACCGGTCACCACTGCAAAAGCCTGCTGGTTGATGTTTGTGCTCACCGGCAGGCGAATCACAACATCCACCAGTATCGAATTTATGACATACATGCTACCTGGCGTGTAATTTGAGGATACTATTGTGGAACAACTTTCAGGCGCAGAAATGGTAATTCGCGCCCTCCGCGATGAGGGTGTGAAGTACGTTTACGGTTATCCTGGCGGTGCATTGCTGCATATCTATGATGCACTGTTTCAACAGGAAGAAGTCGAGCACGTTCTGGTGCGCCACGAGCAAGCTGCCACCCATATGGCTGATGCGTATGCCCGTGCCACCGGTAAAGCCGGTGTCGCGCTGGTAACTTCCGGCCCGGGTGCAACCAATGCTGTCACCGGCATTGCTACTGCTTACATGGACTCTATCCCGATGGTGGTTCTGACCGGCCAGGTCATGAGCTTCCTGATCGGTGAGGATGCTTTCCAGGAGACCGATATGATCGGTGTCTCCCGTCCGGTTGTTAAACACAGCTTCAGCGTGCAGAACCCTGAAGATATTCCGTCGATCATTAAGAAAGCGTTCCACATCGCAGAAAGCGGCCGTCCAGGCCCGGTGGTTGTAGACATTCCCAAGGATATGACTACGCCGACTGATCGCTTCAACTACGAGTACCCGAAGAACGTTAAGATGCGTTCTTACAACCCGGTAAGCCGTGGTCATACCGGTCAGATCAAGAAAGCGATGGACATGATTCTGGATGCCAAGCGTCCGGTTCTGTACACCGGTGGTGGTGTCATCATGGGCGATGCCAGCGCGGAGCTGACTGAGCTGGCGCAACTGCTGAATGCACCGGTAACCAACACTCTGATGGGCCTGGGTGGTTACCCGGGTACTGACCGTCAGTTTATCGGTATGCTGGGGATGCACGGTAGCTACGAAGCCAACATGGCGATGCACCATGCAGATCTGATCGTCGCAGTAGGCGCACGTTTTGACGACCGTGTAACTAACGGTACTGATAAGTTCTGTCCGACTGCGAAAATCATCCACGTGGATATTGATCCGGCGTCTATCTCAAAAACGATTAAGGCGGATGTACCTATCGTGGGTCCGGCTAAGCACGTTCTGCAGGAGATGGTCAGCCTGTTTAAAGCCAGCAAAAAACAGGCAGATAAAGAAGCGATCGATGCCTGGTGGCAGCAGATTGAAGAATGGCGTGCCCGCCACGGTGGTCGTTTCCGTACCGATGACTCTGAGCTGATGAAGCCTCAGCAGGTTATCGAGATGCTGAGCAAAGTGACCAATGGCGATGCCTTCGTTTGTTCTGATGTAGGTCAGCACCAGATGTTTGCGGCGCAGTACTACAAGTTCAACAAGCCGAATCGCTGGATCAATTCCGGTGGTCTGGGCACCATGGGCTTCGGTCTGCCAGCGGCAATGGGCGTGAAGATGAACTTCCCGGATGACGAAGTTGTCTGCGTTACCGGTGAAGGCAGTATCCAGATGAACATTCAGGAACTGTCTACCATCAGCCAGTACGATATTCCTGTGAAGGTTATCTGTCTGAACAACCAGTCTCTGGGTATGGTTCGTCAGTGGCAGGATATGAACTACGAGTCCCGTCACTCCCAGTCCTACATGAAGTCTCTGCCGGACTTTATCAAGCTGGTAGAAGCCTACGGCCACGTGGGTATGAAGGTTGAGAAGTATGAAGATCTGGAAGCGGCGATGACAGAAGCCTTCTCCCTGAAAGATCGCATGGTGTTTATGGATATCGCAGTTGACCCATTCGAGCACGTTTACCCGATGCAGGTACCGCGTGGTTCTATGCGTGATATGTGGCTGAGCAAGACGGAGAGAACATAATCATGAGACATATCATTTCTGTACTGATGGAAAACGAGCCGGGCGCGCTGTCCCGGGTTGTGGGTCTGTTCTCTCAGCGTAACTTCAACATCGAGTCACTGACCGTGGCGCCGACTGAAGATTCCACGCTATCCCGTCTGACGGTGACCACTATCGGCAATGATCGTGTGATCGAGCAGATTACCAAGCAGCTGAACAAGCTGATCGACGTGGTCAAGGTGGTTGACCTGACTGAAGGTGAGCACATTGAGCGTGAGCTGATGATGATTAAACTGAAAGCCAGCGGCCAGATGCGTGCGGAGATCAAACGTACTGCCGATATCTTCCGTGGTCAGATCATCGATGTAACGCCGAACACCTATACCGTTCAACTGGCCGGTTCCAGCGATAAGCTGGATGCCTTCATCGAAACCCTGGGTACTACCCATATTATGGAAGTAGTCCGTACCGGTGTCTCCGGTCTGTCCCGTGGTGAGAAGGTACTGAGCCTCTGATCCTGATCGGATAATGCTGAAAAAGCCGCTCTACTGAGCGGCTTTTTTGTATGTTTGATCAGGTTAGCTGATCTGACAAGCGCCGTTTAGCGTCTATACTTCTAGGTCCCCCCTGAAAAAAGGGGGAGCATCCGGATCAGATTCTGACCAGACTCTTACAAGAACTCTTGCAAGAGCCAGAATCGATCTGAGGAGGAAGGTAATGATCAGAGTACTGCAAGTCATGGCAATCGTGATGCTGCTGAGCCTGCCCCAGACTGACACCGTGCGTCAGGATATTTCGGGCATCACAGAACTGTCGGCTTTCCATCTGGAGCCATTGCACTGGCGTCAGACCCGTATTTTCCCACGTTGGGAAGATACCTACGAAGTAGTGTTCGAGCAGGAGATGCTGGCCTGAATTTGGTGCTGGTGTTTCTGTTATATGCGTATTAATCTTGGTGGATCAATTCGACCAGGATAATTGTTTATGAGTGGAAAACTGCTCTACCTGATTGGCGCATCCGGCAGCGGTAAAGACAGCCTGCTGGAAGGATGTCGTCAACGTCTGCAGCCGCATCATGGCTGCTTTGTCGCCCACCGCTATATCACCCGCGCTGCTAATGTCGGTGGCGAGAACCATATCCACCTGTCTGAAGATGAATTTGATATGCGTGCCAACATGGGCATGTTTGCGATGCAGTGGTATTCTCACGGTTACAGCTACGGTATCGGCTCCGAGGTCGATAGCTGGCTGGCTAAGGATGTCAATGTAGTGATCAACGGCTCCCGTGATTACCTGCAGATCGCCATGGCCAGTTATCCCAATCTGATTCCGGTGCTGGTGGATGTTGATGATGAGATCCTCTACAAACGTCTGATGAAGCGAGGTCGTGAATCAGAAGAGGAGATCCTGCGTCGTCTGGATCGTCACCGCCATATTGTCGATACCCTGCCAGAAGGGCTGATTACTATCGATAATAACTCCGATCTGCAGGACGGGGTGGATGCGCTACTGAAGCTGATTGAATCGATGGCACCGCATTCTCTGAAACCGGTGCGGGCGACTCACTGACATACACGTAACAGTGTTTCATCGACCGGGAGGGTGCTACTATCGCACCCTCTTTTTTTGCCGCGATTTAATGAATGGGAGCTGGGCATGTTCAGAATTGAATTTAAAGTCAGGGATTATGAGCTGGATATGCAGGGTATCGTGAATAACGGTGTATATTTCAATTATCTGGAGCATGCCCGTCATGAGTTTCTGCTGGCCAGTGGTATCGACTTTGCAGCGCTGACCGAAGCGGGTATTCATCTGGTGGTGATCCGTTCTGAACTGGATTATAAAGCGTCTCTGAAAAGTGGTGATGAGTTTGCTGTCGAGGTCGCTCTGGAACGCATCAGCAAAGTGAAGTTCGGTTTCCGCCAGCGTGTTGTGCGCATTAGCGATGAAAAAGTCTGTGTCGAGGGTCTGGTGATCGGTACTGCACTGAATCAGCGTGGCCGCCCTTATATCTCTCCTGAGCTTGAAGCTTTGTTTATAAACTAAGGGATTAACTGAGCCCTTTAATTTAGTCCGTTAACTCAGCCCTGCAATATACTTTCACGGATCGATTCCTGTTTATGACTCCGAAGACCCGCCTGGATGGCCTGGCCATCATGCTGATGATCGCTCTGTGTATGCTGTTCGGGCTGAATCAGATTGTCGTTAAGTTTGCGCTGGAAGGTATCTCGCCGATGATGCAGGCGGGGTTGCGCTCCATGGGGGCAACGCTGCTGTTACTGATCTGGATGCGCTGGCGTGGCGAGCGAATACTCTATAATGATGGCGCTATCGGCTGGGGCGTGCTGATCGGTGCACTGTTCACCGCTGATTTCTTCTTTATGTATCTGGCGTTGGTACATACCTCGGCGTCTCACGTGACGCTGTTCCTCTATACATCGCCGTTCTGGGTGGTATTGGGAGCACACCTGTTTCTGCCGAATGAGCGTATGCGTCTGCTGCAGATGATCGGACTGATGATTGCCTTTGCCGGGATAGCTATCGCCTTTGGTGGTTCCGGCAGTGGGGACACGACAATAAAAGGTGATCTGCTGGCGCTGGCCGGAGCGATCTGCTGGGCGCTGACAACTCTGGTCATCAAGATTGCTCCGCAACGCAGTCAGAGCGCCGCCCGGGTGCTGCTCTATCAGTTGGCCGTGTCAGCCATACTGTTTCCCTTGCTGTCGGTACTTATGTCAGAACCCGGTATCTTCGAGCCAACGATTGCGGTATTCAGTGCCTTATTGTTCCAGATTGTGATGATTGCGCTGGTGGGATATATGGGCTGGTTCTGGCTGTTGACTCAGTACCCGGCCGGTACCTTATCCAGCTTTACGTTCCTGACGCCGCTGTTTGGGGTACTGGCAGCCTGGCTGGTATTGGATGAGCCGTTAACGCTACAACTGATCGGGGCTCTGATGCTGGTTGGCGCAGGTATCTATCTGGTTAATAAGCCCAGAAGCAAAGGGCGCTGATGAGCGAACCAGGTATTGTCCCTTTCTCTGAAAGGGAATAAAGCAGCCGCTATCGGACGCAATGCCGTTCACTTAAGGTTGATTCTATAAAAACGGTTTGATTGGACTTGTAGCGAGGCACGTCCCCGTGCCGAAAAATCGTTTAAATCGGCACGAGGACGTGCCTCACTACCTGAAAGAAGCGTAAAAAATCCGATACTGAAGACAGTATCGGATTTTCTATCGAGCCCGGACTTAGCTCAAATGCTTAAGTGAACGGCATTGCGCTATCGGATGGGCATTTATGGGGAGAGCTAGTCACGCTGTAGCGAGGCGCTTCCAGCGCCGATGTTAGGTTAACGAACCTGTGACCAGAACGCTTCGATCAACGGGCTTTGCAGTTTTTTCTTCAGCGCAAACAGACCGACATCGTAGGCTTTCAGCTGCGGCTCCACGTCAAGAATGCGCACCTTACCCGCCAGCGGGCTGTTATCCAGTACAATCTTGGGCACTACGCCGACCCCGAAGCCCAGACTTACCATGCTTACAATGGCCTCATTACCGGCGACCTGAGCATAGATCAGCGGTTTGACATCCTGCTGCTTAAACCAGCGGTCAGTGCGTTTCCGGGCGACACCTTCCTCAGACAGGATCATCGGTATCTCTGCCCAGTCTATTTCACCCCTCAGCAATTCGTTCAGTGGTGATTCCTGCTCCGGGGCGATAAATACCAGCGGTGACGTGGCGATATGTTTGAAGGCCAGGGTGGCAGGCATTGAGTCCGGTCGCGCGGCAATGGTGATATCTTCGGTCTGATTCAGTACATGTTGAATCGCGTTTTCCGCATCGCCTGTATGCAGTTTGATTTCGATGCGCGGATGCTGCTGTCGGAACTCGCTGAGTATCTCGTAGAGAAAGCTGTAACTGGCGGTGACCGAACAGTACACACTGATTTCGCCCTGCAGCTCCTGAGCTTCCTGAAGCAGGTCGTTGCGAATCACATCCCATTGCATCAGTGCATCCTGGGCGTAGCTCTGAAACTTCTCGCCTTCCTGGGTCAGGCTCACCCGGCGATTATCCCGCTCAAATAACTGTACTCCGAGGGACTCTTCGAGCTGGCGGATAGTTCGGGTCAGAGCTGAGGCACTGATATGACAGGCTTCACTGGCGCGGCCAAAATGCAGGGTTTCACAGAGGCTGAGAAACAGTTTCAGAGAGCGGAGATCCATCGATGATGCCTGTTTATACTGTATTGCAAATTATGAAATATTGTACTGTGTATATATCGAATAGCTCAATGGTGCAGAGCGTTGAGCGAAGCTTGCCTTGCGAGACCGTAGTGGGTGGCTGGACGGAATGCAGAGCATTCCTTGCTGGACGCAGCAAAGCTGCTTGCTGGGAAAAGCGAAAACTTTGACGCTGTTTGGCAATTACTCAGGTTCTGTTCGCCACTCGCCACTGCTGTGGGAAATAAGATGGACCCACCTCCTTTGTGCCATGCTTAACGCATTAAGCCTGGTTCGGCATCTAAAAGAGAGGGTCCATACATGAGTAAGGTTAGCATCATTGGTATCGATTTAGCTAAATCTGTTTTTCAATTAGCG
>JAOXSA010000028.1 GCA_025800245.1 Amphritea sp.
AGTCCACTGATAGGTCGGTGGATCAAGACGCTCACCCGCCATGAAGATGGTTTCCAGCTTGCTCAGATCGTACGGTTTCAGGAATTCTGAATCCGGATCTTCTTTCTTGATTGCGCGGAAAGCTGTTGGCGCAGCGAACAGCACCTTAGCGCCATACTCTTCACAGACTCGCCAGAACGCACCGGCATCCGGAGTCTTAATCGGTTTACCTTCGTACACAACAGTGGTGCAGCCAGCCAGCAGCGGGCCATAAACAATGTAGGAGTGACCTACAACCCAGCCTACATCGGATGCCGCCCAGAACACTTCGCCCGGCTCCATGTTGTAAACCGCTTTCATGCTGTATTTCAGTGCAACAGCGTGACCACCGTTGTCGCGAACAACACCTTTTGGCTTACCGGTAGTACCGGAGGTGTACAGAATGTACAGTGGATCAGTGCCTTTAACCGGCGTGCAATCAGCAGGTTCAGCGGTTGCAACAGCATCGGCCCAATCGATATCACGGCCTTCAACCATAGAGGCTTCAACCTGAGGACGCTGGAATACGATGCAGCTGTCAGGTTTGTGCGCGGACTTCTCAATCGCTTCGTCCAGCATCGGCTTGTATTCAATAATCTTAGCGATCTCGATACCGCAGGAAGCTGTCACGATTACTTTAGGTTCCGCATCGTCAATACGCACTGCCAGTTCGTGTGGTGCAAAGCCACCGAAGACCACAGAGTGAATTGCCCCCAGACGTGCGACCGCCAGCATTGCGATAACAGCCTGAGGAATCATTGGCATATAAACCACAACGCGGTCGCCCTTTTCGACGCCCTGTGCTTTCAGGACACCGGCGAATTTAGCAACCTCGTCACGCAGTTCGCTGTAGGTATAACGTTGTTTGGTTTCAGTTACAGGGGAATCATAGATAAGTGCATCCTGATCACCGCGGCCACTCTCTACATGGTAATCCAGTGCCAGATAAGCGGTGTTCATTTCACCGTCGGCAAACCAGCGGTCAATACCATTCTCATCTTTGCTCAGGATAGTCTGAGGCTTTTTAAACCACTCAATGGCTTCCGCTTTCTTACCCCAGAACGCTTCCGGAGTGTCGATAGATTTCTTATATTCTTCTATATAGGACATAGCACTGGCCCTTCGCTGTAACCGATTTTTGGATTTGATCCGACAAGGTACGGGGATTTCTAATTATTCTTCCGACCTATCATTTTTATTCTTATCTGACCCTGTCACGCTTAACGACACTCTAACCGAGTTATTTTCCAATTGAACTACTACAAAAGGCTAAATTGTCTACGATACCGTCCAAAAAAAGCCCTTCAGAGAAAATAAATCCCGCTAATTGATCTAAATCAGCCCTTGATCACAAGCCATTGTCGACAATCTATAGCTGCTTATCTTTTTTTACCAACAAAAAAGCCGCCTCAGTGGGCGGCTTTCTGTTATATCGCAAGAACCGGCAGGATCAGTTACTTTCCTGAACCGGGATGCTGTTCTTAATACCGGTCATCAGGTTGCGCTGATGCAGCTCTTCGTCGCTGACCCGGTGAGCATCATTCTCGTTCTTTGCATTCTCGAAATAGCAAAGAGTTGGCTGATAGGTTTCTGCTTCCTGCTCATCCAACTGAACATAGGAGCAGATAATCAGCAGATCACCTTTCGATGCCAGGTGAGCTGCAGCGCCATTTACAGAGATCACGCCACTGTTATCTTCTGCGCGAATTGCGTAAGTCGTGAAACGCTCGCCATTATTAATGTTGTAGATATGTACCTGCTCATATTCCTTAATACCGGAACGGTCGAGTAGCACACCATCAATCGCACAGGAGCCTTCATAATGAAGCTCCGCATGTGTCACGGTTACCCGATGCAGTTTTGCTTTTAAGAATGTTTGCAGCATATTTAACTCACGTTTCGTCTGCCGGCACAGCCGGTCTTCCCCACCACCGGATCACTCCGGTTCTCCCAGCCAGCATCATCTGATGCGGCACCAGATCAGCAAAGATCTCTTCAGCGACCTGAGAAAACCCAGGCCTCCGGACTCAGGTAAGTAATAAGTTACGCATAGTTTTGCTATTACTTACCCTAAAGTGGCGGCAATTGTACCAGCCTGCCAGTAAAAGATAAGGGCTTTTACCGATTATTTTTTGATCATTTCAGATCAGGTATCTTCTCCTGCCTGAGATCTGAATTACTAAAATTAATATTTGAACAGCATTAACCTTAATTTCATTCATGTTGGATTGAGCCGATCTCACCCAGCTTTTCTGGCAGCTCTATAGAATAGACCGGGATTACAAGAGCACATTAGAAAGGTCCCATCGTGTCATTACAAAACACCTCTGATAAAACTGAACAGCTGAAACAAGCTCTCTCTGAACGTATTCTGCTCCTTGATGGCGCTATGGGTACTATGATCCAGGATTACAAACTGGAAGAGATGGATTTCAGAGGCGAGCGCTTCGCAGACTGGCCGGTCGATGTCAAAGGCAACAATGACATGCTGGTACTGACGCAACCGGACATTATCAGGGCGATTCACCGTGCTTATCTGGAGTGCGGTGCCGATATCATCGAAACCAACACGTTCAATGCTACAACAATTGCCATGGCTGACTATGAGATGGAAAGTCAGAGTCATGAAATCAATCGGGTTGCAGCTCAACTGGCCCGTGAAGTCGCCGACGAAATCACGGCACTGACGCCCAACCAGCCACGCTACGTCGCAGGCGTACTCGGCCCCACTAACCGTACCTGTTCTATTTCACCGGATGTGAACGACCCGGCATTTCGAAACATCAGCTTCGATCAGCTGGTGGACGCCTACACTGAGTCTGTCGATGGTCTGGTCCGGGGTGGTTCAGATATCATTCTGATTGAAACTATCTTCGACACCCTGAATGCCAAAGCGGCTATTTTTGCAGTTGACCAGTACTTTGAGACACATGATGTTCGCCTGCCAGTTATGATCTCCGGCACCATCACCGATGCATCGGGACGAACCCTTTCGGGCCAGACCACCGAAGCATTCTGGAACTCAGTACGTCATATCAAGCCACTCACGATCGGCCTTAACTGCGCCCTTGGCCCTAAGGAACTTCGTCAGTACGTGGAAGAACTTTCCCGTATCGCTGATACCTATGTCTCTGTACACCCCAATGCCGGTCTGCCAAATGCCTTCGGTGGCTATGATGAAACACCGGAACAGATGGCGACAGAGATCGGTGAATGGGCCGAATCAGGCTTTCTTAACATTATCGGTGGCTGCTGTGGTACTACGCCTGCCCACGTCGCGGCCATGGGCGATGCGGCACAGGCTCACCCGCCCCGCCAACTTCCTGATCTACCGGTTGAGTGTCGCCTGTCCGGCCTGGAACCTCAGAACATTGGCAAACAGAGCCTGTTCGTCAATGTCGGTGAACGGACTAACGTCACCGGTTCCGCCATGTTCCGCCGCCTGATCAAGGAAGGCGACTACGAAACGGCACTGGATGTTGCCCGCCAGCAGGTTGAAAACGGTGCCCAGATCATCGATATCAACATGGATGAAGGCATGCTCGACGCCGAAGCGGCGATGGTTCGCTTCCTCAACCTGATCGCTTCAGAACCGGATATCTCCCGGGTGCCGATTATGATCGACTCATCCAAATGGGAAGTGATAGAGGCAGGCCTGAAGTGTATTCAGGGTAAAGGCATCGTTAACTCAATCAGCCTGAAGGAAGGCGAAGAGAAGTTTATCGAACAGGCTAACCTGCTCCGCCGTTACGGCGCTGCAGTGGTGGTGATGGCATTTGATGAAGCCGGCCAGGCCGATACTGAAGCCCGGAAAATAGAGATCTGTGAACGCTCCTATCGGGTGCTGACCGAAAAAGTCGGCTTTCCGGCGGAAGATATCATTTTTGATCCGAATATCTTTGCCATTGCCACAGGGATCGAGGAGCACAACAACTACGCGCTGGACTTTATCCGTGCCACCAGCTGGATTAAGCAGAACCTGCCTCATGCGATGATTTCCGGCGGCCTGTCCAACGTATCGTTCTCCTTCCGCGGTAATAATCCGGTTCGGGAAGCGATTCACTGTGTATTCCTCTATCACGCTATCCGTGAAGGCATGGATATGGCGATTGTTAATGCAGGTCAGTTAGCGATCTACGATGATCTCCCGGAAGAGCTGCGAGTGGCTGTAGAAGCCGTGGTACTGAATACCGATCCGGATGGCACTGAAAAACTTCTCGATATCGCAGAGAAATACCGTGGAGATGGCAGCGCCCAGTCTGAAGAGAAGACTCTGGAGTGGCGTACACTGCCGGTTAACGAGCGCCTCTCCCACGCACTGGTGAAAGGTATCGCAGAATATATAGATGAAGATGTTGAGGAATGCCGTCAACAACATGCACGTCCGATAGAAGTGATTGAAGGCCCGCTGATGAATGGCATGGGTGTCGTTGGCGATCTGTTCGGTGCCGGTAAGATGTTCCTGCCTCAGGTGGTCAAATCCGCACGGGTAATGAAAAAGGCCGTGGCCTATCTGATGCCGTTCATCGAAGCGGAAAAACAAGGTGCGCCGAGCGGGTCAAACGGTAAGATCCTGATGGCCACGGTTAAAGGCGATGTTCATGATATCGGTAAGAACATTGTTGGTGTGGTACTGCAGTGTAATAACTATGAGATTATCGATCTTGGCGTGATGGTACCCGCGGAAACAATTCTGCGAACTGCCCGGGAAGAGAATGTCGATATTATCGGTCTGTCCGGTCTGATTACACCGTCCCTGGATGAGATGGTTCATGTAGCCAAAGAGATGGAGCGCCAGGGATTTGATATTCCACTGATGATTGGCGGTGCTACCACCTCTAAAGCCCATACCGCAGTAAAAATTGATCCGGCTTTTAATCGCGATCAGGTGGTCCATGTGACCAACGCCTCCCGTGCAGTTAATGTTGCCAGCACCCTGCTTTCAGAAAGCAATAAAACTAAGTATGTCAAAGAGATACAGGAAGAATATATAGCAGTTCGTGAACGTCATGCTGAACGCCAGAACCAGGCACGTCGGGTCAATCTCGAAGCAGCAAGGGCTAACAAATTCCAGATCGAATGGGAGCACTACACGCCACCGGCACCGGTTCAACCCGGTGTGCATGTGCTCAAGGATATCGATCTGAATGAGCTACGGGACTACATCGACTGGACGCCATTCTTCCACTCCTGGGAACTGGCCGGACGTTATCCTCGCATCCTTACCGACGAGATAATTGGTGAAGAGGCCAGCAAACTGTTTGATGATGCTCAGAGTATGCTTGAAGATCTGATCAGCAATAAAAAGCTGACGGCAAATGCTGTTATCGGTCTGTTTCCGGCGAACAGCATCAACCACGATGACCTGGAGCTGTATACCGACGACAGCCGTACTGAGGTTCTGACCACTCTGCACCATCTGCGTCAACAGGTTGAAAAAACCGATGGCAAAGCCAATATGTGCCTGAGTGATTTTGTCGCGCCGAAAGAGAGCGGCAAGGAAGATTACTTAGGTGCCTTTGCGGTCACCGCCGGTATCGGTGATCAGGCGCTGATTGATGCCTATGAAGCGGATCATGATGACTATCACAGCATCATGGTTAAAGCACTGGCTGATCGACTGGCCGAAGCGCTGGCAGAGTATATGCACGCCAGAATACGCAAAGAGTTCTGGGGCTATGCTGCGGAAGAAACTCTGGACAATGACGCACTGATCAAAGAGAAGTATCAGGGTATCCGCCCTGCTCCGGGTTATCCTGCCTGCCCTGAACACACCGAGAAAGCCCGTCTGTGGGAGCTGCTGAACGTTGAGAAAAATACCGGTATGACGCTGACAGAAAGTTTTGCAATGCTGCCGACGGCTTCTGTTAGCGGCTGGTATTTCAGTCACCCGCAATCGCAGTATTTCGGTGTTGCGAAGATCGGCGAAGATCAGGTTGAATCCTACGCGGAACGCACCGGTATGGAGAAAGCCGAAGCAGAACGCTGGCTGGCCCCTAACCTCGGCTATGAACCGGAAGAAAACTGATACAGATCACCAGCCTCTGGGGCTTCTGAACAGTTTATAGTATGTAGCGAGGCACGCCCTCGTGCCGAA
>JAOXSA010000034.1 GCA_025800245.1 Amphritea sp.
TGAGTCGGGCGGAACTGAGATCTCCGCCGGCAGCCAGCAGGCCGTTAGGTTCGTCCAGTGCTGTGCTGATCGGCGGGAACTCTATATCGTCAAACTCGAGCCAGGGTAGCATCGGCCGGTTTAGTCCTGGTCATCCAGATAACGTTCTGCATCCAGTGCTGCCATGCAACCAAAGCCCGCAGAAGTAATCGCCTGGCGATAGATATGGTCAGCCACATCGCCAGCAGCAAACACGCCCGCAACAGATGTCTGAGTAGCGTTACCTTCAGTGCCGGACTGGATGGTCAGGTAACCATCTTTCATTTCCAGCTGGCCTTTGAAAATATCGGTATTCGGTTTGTGACCGATGGCGACAAATACGCCCTGCAGATCCAGTTCCTGAGTGCTGTCATCCTGTGTGCTCTTAACGCGAATGCCGGTGACGCCCATATCATCGCCCAGCACTTCGTCCAGCTGATGGTTCCAGAGGATGTTGATATTGCCGTTTTCAGCACGTTCAAGAATCTTATCCTGCAGGATCTTTTCGGAACGAAGACTGTCGCGACGGTGGATCAGGGTTACTTCGGCAGCAATGTTGGACAGGTAGAGCGCCTCTTCCACAGCGGTGTTACCGCCACCGATAACAGCGACTTTCTGGCCGCGATAGAAGAAACCGTCGCAGGTTGCACAGGCGCTGACGCCTTTGCCCATGAATGCTTCTTCTGATTCCAGGCCCAGGTACTGGGCAGATGCGCCGGTAGCGATGATCAGAGAATCACAGGTGTACTCACCCATATCGCCTTTCAGGCGGAAAGGGCGGTTCTGCAGATCGGTTTCATTAATGTGATCGAAAATAATCTGAGTCTCGAAACGTTCTGCATGCGCCTGCATCCGCTGCATCAGTTCCGGCCCCTGAACACCGTCGGCATCGCCCGGCCAGTTGTCGACGTCAGTCGTGGTGGTCAGCTGACCGCCTTGTTGCATACCGGTAATTACAACCGGGTTCAGGTTTGCACGGGCTGCATAGACAGCAGCAGTATAGCCTGCAGGGCCTGAGCCCAGAATAATCAGTTTGTGGTGTTGTACTTCGCTCATCGGATATCCGTCACTGGTTGTCGCTAAAAACTGGCGCTTATTATGCCTGTATTAGACGTTGATAAAAATGACTTATTAGTAGCAATCTGGGGACGAAACACTGGAAAAACAAGCGCTTTGTTCAGTTTGTGCTCAGTCAGGGAAAATATGCTGTAAATGCGAGCTAAAAGTTACGGCTTTCTATAGGGGAGGCGTGGCAAATATGTTATTTTTTAAGGAATTTTGTGATCAGATCAACGGGTGTTTTTTTGACTGACTTTGGCAACAAAAGCGGCACTGACAATAGCAGCAATCCAGCGGTGACTTTTTCGGACCTGCTGAGCCGGATTTTTAAAGAGGGCGGCCTGATTCTGCTGATCGGCTTTGCGCTGTTTCTGCAACTGGCTCTGGTTGGCTACGATAATCGTGATCCGGGCTGGTCCCACCTGGGTTATCAGCCTGAAGCACGCAACTTTACCGGTACGGTCGGTGCCTGGCTGGCAGATCTGGCTTTATCGGTAGTCGGGCTTGCCGCCTGGCTGATCCCGCTGATGCTGATCTATCCGGCATTACGTTTTATGTTCCGGTCGCAGGTCTCACTGCTGGACGGTATTCCGTTTATGATGTTGCGTCTGGTGGGGGCTGTGTTGATGTTATCCAGCCTTGCGACGCTGGCGGCAACTCATCTCTCTAATACCGGTCTGGGACTGCCTTTCAGCATGGGCGGCCTGATTGGTCAGGCCGTATCCGACCTGTCGGTGTCCCTGTTCAGTCTGATCGGCAGTTCTGTGGTGCTCTGGACCGCTCTGTTATTCGGTATCACGCTTTATCTTGAGCTGTCATGGAAAGAGTTGCTGGAGCGGCTGGGAGCTTTGTGCTTCAGCCTGATTGCCAGACTCAGACCGCAGCAAACCGAATCTGAAGAGGAAGAGATTCAACCGGAAGCCAATCCATACGCAGCAGAGGATGAAATGAAGCGCACATTGCTTCGTGCTGCCGCTCGACAAGAGCCGTCGTTTGGCAATGCTGCAACGGCGACAGCGTCTGAACCTGTAATACCCACTCTTACCGCTAGCCGCGATGAAGAGGCTGTCCCAGTACCAGCCGATGTGCCTGAAATGCCTCGCAAACCGCTGCGAATGTCGGCACGGGAGCAGGTGGCTGAGCTGGTTGAAAAGGTGTCAGTTGCGAAAAAGCCCGTTGTTGAAGCGCAACCTAAGGCGCTTGCTGCTGAAGATGATCTCGATGCCGTACCACTGTTACAACCGGACTCTGCAATTAATGAACAGGATGTACCTCCCTGGGAAGACGCTGTCGTTGCCGGTGAGGATAAGAAAGGCGTCCTGATCAGACCGCTGTCTGAAACCCATACGCCAATGAAAGATAACGAGCTGGGTCTTGATCACGCTGCAGCGCAGCCGAAAAAACGCCAGCCCCGACGTAAAATTCCATCGCTGGACCTGCTGGATGCACCTGAACTGAAGCAGGGGCATTGCTATACCGATGATCAGTTGGAACAGATGTCCCGCTTGCTGGAAAGTAAACTGAAAGATTTCGGTATCGTCGCGGAAGTAGTTGAAGTAAACCCTGGCCCGGTAATTACCCGCTTTGAACTGCAACCCGCGCCCGGCGTAAAAGCCAGTCGAATCACCAACCTTGCCAGCGATCTGGCCCGCTCCATGGCGGTGATGCGGGTGCGTGTTGTTGAGGTTATTGCAGGGAAGTCGGTGATCGGTATTGAGATTCCGAATGAAGAGCGCCAGATGGTGCGTCTGAGTGAGGTGCTCAACTCCAAGCCTTATAAAGAAGCGTCATCCAAGCTGACGCTGGGACTGGGTAATGATATTGCTGGTAATCCGGTGGTCGCGAACCTTGCAAAAATGCCGCACCTGTTGGTTGCTGGTACCACCGGTTCCGGTAAATCGGTAGGTGTCAACGCGATGCTCCTCAGCCTGCTGTTCAAGGCAACCCCGGAAGAGGTGCGTCTGATGCTGGTTGACCCGAAAATGCTGGAGCTTTCCATCTATGAAGGAATCCCGCACCTGCTGGCACCGGTGATTACCGATATGAAAGAGGCCGCAGGTGGCCTGCGCTGGTGTGTAGCTGAGATGGAGCGCCGTTATAAGCTGATGGCTAAGATGGGCGTAAGGAATATCGCCGGATTTAACGAGAAAATTGTCGAAGCAAGGGACCGTGGTGAGCCGCTGCTTGATCCGCTCTGGAATCCGGAAGAGGAGGGTTTGCCTGCAGACTCTCCGGCGCCATATCTGGAAACACTGCCGTATATTGTCGTCTGTATCGATGAGTTCGCCGACATGATGATGGTTGTCGGTAAGAAGGTGGAAGAGCTGATCGCCCGTATTGCCCAGAAGGCCCGTGCCGCAGGTATCCATCTGATTCTGGCAACTCAGCGACCTTCGGTAGATGTTATCACCGGCCTGATTAAAGCCAACGTACCGACCCGGATCGGCTTTCAGGTCTCCTCTAAAATTGATTCCCGTACCATTCTTGATCAGAGCGGTGCTGAACACCTGCTGGGTAACGGTGACATGCTTTATCTGCCAGCTGGCAGCAGTATGCCGAACCGTGTACACGGCGCATTTGTCAGCGATGACGAAGTACACCGGATCGTTGAAGCCTGGAAGAAGATGGGCTCACCGGAGTATCTGATTGAAGATCTTTCTGAGGTTGTCGAAGGCGGTGGTTCTGCTGCTGGTGGCGACATGGATGATGAACAGGATCCCCTGTATGACGAAGCGGTAGCGTTTGTAACCGAAACCCGCAAAGTCTCAATCTCCTCGGTGCAGCGGAAACTCAAGATCGGTTATAACCGTGCTGCCCGGATGGTAGAAACCATGGAGGCGGCAGGCGTAGTCTCTTCTGCCGGTCATAATGGCAGCCGTGAAGTGTTGGCACCACCGCCACCTAAGGATTAATTATGCGTTTAAAACCACCGTTAAAAAGGTTACTGGGTACGATTTTTCTGTCTGCAGGTCTGAGTCTGTCGGCTCAAGCAGATATTAATGATAATGCCTCCGGCCAGTTACAGCAGTTGCTGGATCGCTTTGATAGCCTCAGTGCCAGTTTTGATCAGGTATCTGCCAGTGATCAGAGCCGTCGGATGGAACAATCCCGGGGAACCTTGCTGTTGGCGAAACCTAACCGTTTTAACTGGATCGCGGAAGAGCCATTTCCTCAGCAACTGGTCAGTGATGGCGAAACCTTGTGGATTTACGATCCTGATCTGGAGCAGGCAACCCGCCGTTCTGTAGAAACTTCTGCATCCGGGGTGCCAGCCCTGATTCTCAACGGCCAGATTGATGAGTTAAAGGCTCAGTATAAGATTCGTCTGCTACAGAATCAGGGAGCCAACCAGTTGTTTGAACTGCTGCCTCTGGCTGAGGGCGAAGTATTTACCCGTATCCGTCTGTTATTTACCGACGGTGTCATTACTGAGCTGCAGATGGAAGACTCTCTCGGACAGCGTACCTCCATCCTGTTTGCCGATCAGCAACTGAATCCGGCCATTAAGGCCGATGCCTTTAATTTTGTGCCGCCGGAAGGCACCGATGTGATCATCGAGGATCAACAGGCTCTGACTGATGGCTGATCTGTTTGATGATCTGAGTGACGGTGGCTATGAGCCGCTGGCAGCCAGAATGCGACCGCGGACTCTGGATGAATACTGTGGTCAGCAGCACCTGCTGGGATCTGACAAACCTCTGAGACGAGCGCTGGAGCAGGGGGCTGTGCATTCAATGATTCTCTGGGGGCCGCCAGGGGTGGGCAAAACCACACTGGCGAAACTGCTGGCTAACCATGTGGATGCGCACTTTATTATTCTTTCGGCGGTTCTGTCAGGCGTTAAAGATATTCGTGCAGCGGTAGATCAGGCGCTGCAGGTAAAGATGCAGTCTGGCCGCAAGACCATTCTGTTCGTAGATGAGGTGCACCGGTTCAATAAATCCCAGCAGGATGCTTTTCTGCCTTATATCGAAGACGGTACCTTCCTGTTTGTCGGAGCGACAACGGAAAATCCATCCTTCGAGCTGAATAACGCACTGCTTTCCCGGGCGCGGGTGTATCTGCTTCGCAGCCTGGAGCTGGAGGATATCCGGCAATTGCTGGATCGGGCTCTGAATGATCCGGAGCGTGGCGTCACACTTCAGCCACTCCATTTTGGCGAAGGGGTGCTCGAACAGCTGGCGCTGGCAGCGGATGGTGATGGTCGGCGCGGCCTCAACCTGCTGGAGATCGCTGCTGATCTGGCAGAGCCTGATGGAGATGGTTACCGTATCGATCAGCACATCATTGAAGAGGTACTGACCTCCAGCGCGCGTCGTTATGATAAGCAGGGCGATCTGTTCTACGACATGATCTCCGCTTTCCATAAATCTGTACGTGGATCATCGCCGGATGGTGCTTTGTACTGGTACTGTCGTATGCTGGATGGTGGTTGCGATCCACTCTATATCGCCCGTCGACTGGTGGCGATTGCGTCCGAGGATATCGGTAATGCCGATCCCAGGGCGATGCAGGTGGCGCTGGCTGCCTGGGATGCTTTTGAGCGGGTCGGACCTGCCGAAGGGGAGCGAGCCATTGCGCAGGCGGCTATCTATTGTGCCAGTGCAGCTAAAAGTAACGCGGTTTATATGGCATTCAATCAGGCCAAAGCCGATGTGCGCAGTGAGCCGAGCTATGAGGTTCCGGTTCATCTTCGTAATGCGCCGACCAGCCTGATGGAAGATCTGGGTTATGGGGCTGACTACCGTTATGCCCATAACGAACCGGGGGCCTACGCCGCTGGGGAATCCTATCTGCCTCCGGAAATTGCTGAACGGCGTTATTATGCACCGGAGCCCAGAGGGCTTGAGATCAAGATCAGAGAGAAGCTTGAATATCTGCGGGAACTCGATAATAGCAGCCCGCAGCAACGTTATAAGGAGTGAAAGGGTGCTTCACATTGTTTCGGTTGCAGCGGGCGGAGCGCTGGGGGCGCTGGCACGATACTGGATTACTGGTTTTCTGGTAAATAACGCACATTTTCGCCTGCCTTACGGGACCTTTATCTGTAACGTTCTTGGCTCCTTCCTGATGGGAGTCTGCTTTGTCCTGATTATGGAAAAAGCTCGTATCCATCCCGAGTTCAGGCCGATTCTGATGGTGGGTTTCCTGGGTGCTTTCACAACTTTCTCAAGCTTCTCTCTGGAAGTCGTGACCCTGCTACAAGAAGGGCATATAATGTCCGCCGCAATTTACATATTAATGAGCGTAGTGCTTTGCATAGCCGCCCTGTATGGCGGTTTATGGTTTACTCGCCTGTTCTGACTAAGGTTGTTTCTGACATCATGCTAGATTCAAAATATATCCGTTCCAACCCTGAAGAAGTTGCCAAGCTTCTGACTAAAAAAGGGTACACATTCCCTGTAGACGCGTTCAATGCACTGGAAGCTCAGCGCCGTGAAGTACAGGTGGAAGCTGAAAACCTGCAGAACGAGCGTAACACCCGCTCGAAAATCATCGGTAAAGCAAAAGCTGCCGGTGAAGATATCCAGCCACTGCTGGCTGAAGTCAGTGATCTGGGGAACCAGCTGGATGCTGCTAAAGAGAAGCTGCGTGTAGTTCAGGAGCAGATGGATGCCATCCTGATGGGTGTGCCAAACATCCCTCATGAAGATGTACCGGAAGGTGCTGACGAAGAAGACAACGTTGAGGTTCGTACCTGGGGTGAACCAACCCAGCTGGACTTCGAGCCTAAGGATCACGTGGATCTGGGTGAGATTAATGGCGGTCTGGACTTTGGTACCGCGGCTAAGATCACCGGTGCCCGTTTTGCTGTGATGCGTGGCGGTATCGCCCGTATGCACCGCGCCCTGATCCAGTTCATGCTGGACACGCACACCGCTGAGCACGGTTATGAAGAGACTTACGCGCCGTACCTGGTAAACGCAGACTCTCTGCGCGGTACTGGTCAGCTGCCTAAATTTGAAGAAGATCTGTTCAAGGTGCCGGGTGAACGTGACTACTACCTGATCCCGACCGCTGAAGTGCCGGTTACCAACATCGTTCGCGACGAGATTGTTGAAGCGGCGCAAATGCCTCTGAAGTTTGTTGCGCACACGCCGTGCTTCCGCAGTGAAGCGGGCAGCCACGGCCGTGATACCCGCGGCATGATCCGTCAGCATCAGTTTGAAAAAGTGGAGCTGGTACACATCGTTGAGCCTTCCAAATCCTGGGATGCGCTGGAAGAACTGACCGGTCACGCTGAAACTATTCTGCAGAAGCTGAATCTGCCTTACCGTGTGGTTACTCTGTGTGGTGGCGATCTGGGTTTCAGTGCCGCCAAGACCTACGACATTGAAGTATGGCTGCCGGGCCAGCAGAAATACCGTGAGATCTCTTCCTGCAGTAACATGGCTGACTTCCAGGCCCGTCGTATGATGGCGCGTTGGCGTAACCCTGAAACCGGTAAACCAGAACTGGTTCATACCCTGAATGGTTCCGGTCTGGCGGTAGGTCGTACGCTGGTGGCAATTCTGGAAAATTACCAGACTGCAGAAGGCAAGGTGAAGGTGCCTGAGGCACTGCTGCCATACATGGGTGGTATCACTGAGCTGTAAAGGCTTCGAATAACTGAAAGCCCGCATTTTGAGCAATGCCGTTCACTTAAGCATTTGAGCTTAGTTCGGGCTTGATAGAAAATCCGATACTGTTTTCAGTATCGGATTTTTTTTTACGCTTTTTTCGGGTAGTGAGGCACGCCCAACCGAACCGCTTTTATAGAATCAACCTTAAGTGAGCAGCATTGCGCATTTTGCGGTTTTTTTTATGGTGTTGTACTGAGTTCCTGTTCTTCGTGCAGTGCCTGCATCGCGCTCTCAGTCCAGTTAATACTGTGCCGGTAGGCTGGTTTGAACAACATTACCGGGATACCACTGCGCTTCACTGCAGGCCAGTCGCCCTTTTCAAAGTCGATCACAGCCCTGAGAATTTTACCCAACTGGCCGCGATGCCTCAGTACGGCTGAACGAATTTCATCATCTACGGCTATCTGACTGAGAATCAGCGTCAGGTCGGCTTCGAGTAAAACATCAAGCTGGGACAGGAGGCCTGCCAGAAATGCCGCGGAAGGCTTAGGGTATTGACTCAGTTCTGCCAGTAGCTCGCACATCCTGGCTCGCGATATAAGGTTGCGAGACCATTCCTCCGGCTTACCTTCCTGATTACTGAGCATAATGATCATAGCCCAGCTACGGATCTGATCCATGCCCATCAGTACAATCGCCTGTTGCAGGGATTCAACTTTACCGGGGAGTGAATAGGCAGCAGAGTTGATGACTCGTAGGATTTTAAAGCTGAGAATCGGATCCATAATAATCAGATTTTCTACTTCTTCTGCGGTGATCTCCGGATTCTGCAATGCCTGGATCAGCTGTACCAGTGCGGTGCTTCGGGTAGAAACGGTATTGTTACTGAGCGACACTGGCTTACTGATAAATGCTCCCTGGAATAGCTTGAATCCGGTCTGTTTACATAGCTGCAGGGTTTTGAAGTCCTCAACATTTTGTGCCATCAGAGTGGCAGGAAGCCGCTTCAGAATGGTAAGCATCGGCAACAGTTTTCTGGCCGGTGTCGCCGCCATATCTACCTTGATGACATTCACGTGAGGCAGTAGCGCAAACAGGGATCTCTGTAAGGCGAACCCGTCCAGCGCAATGCGATAGCCCTGTTGCCGGAGATTCGTCAGACTGTAGATCAGCGTGCGTGTGACCCGCGTCGAAGGGGGGATTTCAATCAGCATCCTTTTAGCAGGCAGTTGTGGCAGATCGGCCTCGGTCAGCAGCTCTGCGGAGAAGGGCAGAAACAGCGGCACTTTGTGAATGCTGCCGTCCTGGCTCAGGCTGGCGTAGGTTGAAAGCAGCATGGTCGCTGTGGATGGATGATCCATCAGCAGGCCACTGGCTGATTCTATATCCTGTTCGTAGCGCAACTGATAGGAAACGACTTTCAACTGCTCATTGAAAATTGGCTGGCGTACTATCAGGCTGTCACTATCTGTCGAAACTGTGTCTGTTGTCACTATAACTGTCCGATGAAATTACTGTCAGACGAGCACTGCATGATTCCCGCTATATTTAATTCAATAACACACTTTCTTATATCCTGCATAAGCGGCAGTCACCGAATCAGGTAGTTATGATCCTGACACCGGGCATAAGTCCGGCTTTTGTCGATACCGTCGGGAGAGTACAATAGCGGCTCTTCGTATGTTGGATAAGGCACAGACCCAGATGGAAAACCGGTATGATCTGCTAATCGTCGGTGGCGGTATGGTTGGCGCAACTATTGCGGCAGCGTTGGGAGATACTGATCTGAGAATCGCGGTGGTTGAGCAGCGCTTACCGGACGATTTTGATGAGAACGCCGAGCATGATTTGCGGGTATCGGCACTGAGCGTTGCTTCCGAACAGATCCTCACAACCCTTGATGTCTGGCCAGGTATCGCGGCAAAGCGACTTTGCCCTTACCGTCGAATGAAGGTCTGGGAGGCCGATGCCGGAAGAGCTTCTACTGAATTTAACAGTACCGATATCGGCTATGATCATCTCGGGCATATTGTCGAAAACCGGATTATTCAACTGGCGCTGCTGGAGCGCCTGCGTTTGTTCAGCAATATCGATCTGATCTGTCCAGCTGATACGGAATCTATCGATTATTCGCCCGGTTGCAGTGTGGTACGGCTATCCGATGGCCGGGAACTGATCGGCAGATTGCTGGTGGCCGCTGATGGCGGTATGTCCCGTGCTCGCAGCGCCGCAGGGATCGGGGTGCATAACTGGGATTATGACCAGCACGCACTGGTTGCATCTGTAACAACAGCCTATGAACAACAGGATATTACCTGGCAGCAGTTCACGCCGACGGGACCGCTGGCATTTCTGCCGTTATCAGGGCAGCGGGCATCTCTGGTCTGGTATAACACTCCGATGGAGGTGCGGCGTCTGATGTCCGAGCCAGACAATGTATTTATGGAACAGTTGCAACAGGCTTTTCCTGCGGAGCTGGGACAGATCGATCAGTTACTGGGACGTGCTTCGTTCCCACTGCGTCGCCAGCATGCCCTGCAATACGTTAAAGAAGGTGTAGCGCTGGCCGGTGACTCGGCTCATATGATCAATCCGCTGGCGGGTCAGGGGGTGAATATCGGTTTGCTGGATGCTGCCGCACTGGCAGAAGTTGTCCTGCAAGCCTGGTATGAGGGTGAAGATATCAGCTCATTAGCTGTACTGAGTCGTTATGAAAAGCAGCGGCGTCAGCATAATCTCATTATGATGCAAGTGATGGACGGTTTTTACCGGGTATTCTCGAATGATTTCGGACCGTTGAAGGTACTCCGGAACATTGGCTTAGGTGCCGCAGAGCGGCTGGGGCCGGCAAAAAGCCATGTGATGCGTTATGCGATGGGGCTGGAAGGTCGCCTGCCGGCATTAGCAAGAGGCGAGTCGATTAACTGAATCAGTATCAGGTACAAAAAAACGGAGCCCAGGAGCTCCGTTTTTTATGTCGTGATAAGCAGTTGGATTAAGCACTGGTATAAGCACTGATATAAGTACTTATAAAAGTGCCTGTATTAACTGCTTATAAAATTACTTAGTAGTTTCTGCTTTAGCAGGTGCTACTGGCTCAGCTGCGCTTTTAGCCGGTGCTTTTGCTGCAGCAGCTGGTTTAGTTGCAGTCACTTTAGCAGTCTCTGCTGGTTTTGCTGGTTTTGCTGGCGCTTTTACAGTGGTTTTTGCTGCTGGCGCTTTCTTTGGTGCAGCTTTAGGCGCTGCTTTTTTTGCTGCAGGTGCTGCTGCTTTTTTCGTCGCTGGCTTTTTCGGGGCCGCTGCTTTTTTAGGCGCTGCTTTCTTTGCAACAGGCTTGGTTGCAACAGGCTTTTCAGCAGGTGCTGTCGGAGCCATGAATTTGCTGAAATCTTCGAAGTAGCTCATATCGGCCAGACCCAGCTCAGAGAAGCTCTTTTCGATCACTGCAGTCAACTCATCTTTAGCTTCCGTCAGAGTCGCCATCTCTTCTTCTGCAACAGTGGTCAGTTTAGCTTCCAGCTGTTTAACGTACTCAACCTGCAGATTGATCGCTTCCTGTGGGTCGGATACGGAGGACAGTGCCTTCATCTGCGCCATTGTGGAGTTCACGAAATCAGACACATAACCAGACTGCAGTTCAATCAGTTTTTCTGCAGCTTTCTTGTTGATCTCAGCCATATCAACAACTGGCTTCATATTTTCCTGAACGTCCTTCATCATATCTTCGTACATGTTTGTTCACCTGTGATCGCGATAGTTGAAATTCTTTCTTAACGCCGTTTTGTGCGTTGCAGCAATTTGCTCAGACTATATTAGCCGATCAAAATAAAGTCAATTTTTATTGTGCGCTGCACAACTCTCTATCGGGTAGCTGCTCCTGTGCTTCTGCACGGAAATGAACTTACTCTGATCATAAGCAACCAAGGTTAAGATTAAGTGACGCAGGCGCTAGCATCTGTCTGAATGATCGGCAGATTGCACTAACCGGTGTTGCTTTCCGTATATAAAACATGGACTTTTAATGAAGGCGAACTCTGACCTATTTGGTTACAATGCCTGTAACAGATTGCGTGATAAGGCAAATTAAGACATGGAAAAACAACACAGCAGCCACCCGGCATTCGAGTTTAAGCGCAGTGAAGCCATTGATTCACTGGGAATCGATATACAGGAGTACGTTCACCGTAAAACCGGTGCGCTGCATTACCATATCGCTGCAGATAACCAGGAAAATGTATTTCTGGTCGCGTTTCGCACCGTACCGGAAGATAACACCGGTGTTGCCCATATTCTGGAACACACTGCGCTGTGCGGCAGTGAGAAATACCCGGTCCGCGATCCATTCTTTATGATGACCCGACGTTCCCTGAATACCTTCATGAACGCCTTTACCAGCAGTGACTGGACCGCATATCCCTTTGCCAGCCAGAACCGTAAAGATTATTTCAATTTGCTGGATGTCTATCTGGACGCGGTATTTTTCTCTCGTCTGGATCCTATGGATTTTGCGCAGGAAGGGCACCGGGTTGAATTTGAAGAGGCCGGTAACAGCGATTCTTCTCTGGTCTATAAAGGTGTGGTGTTCAATGAGATGAAAGGAGCGATGAGCTCTCCGATCTCGACTCTGTGGCAGACACTGACCCGTTATCTGTTCCCGGGTACAACCTATCACTATAACTCCGGTGGTGATCCTGAAGCGATTCCGGATCTCAGCTATGAAGAACTGATTGAGTTCTACCGCAGTCATTATCACCCGTCTAACTCGGTACTGATGACATTCGGTGATATTCCGGTCGAAGAGCTCCAGAGCCGCTTCGAAGACCAGGCCCTGCAGCGCTTCGAAAAACTGGATGAGACCATCGAAGTAACCGATGAGAAGCGTTATTTCGCTCCGCTGCGGGTGGAAGAAGCTTATGCACTGGATCAGGAAGATACCTCTGCAAAAACCCATCACGTACTGGGCTGGCTGCTGGGACCGAGTATCGATCTTGAAGAGCAGTTAAAAGCACACTTGTTATCCCGTGTTCTGCTCGATAACAGTGCTTCTCCTTTACGCCATGCCCTCGAAACAACGGATCTGGGGCTTTCGCCTTCACCACTGTGTGGTCTGGAAGATTCCAACCGCGAGATGGGCTTCATGTGCGGTATCGAAGGCAGTGAGCCGGAGCGCGCTGAAGCTTTTGAAAAGCTGGTGCTGGACACACTGCAGCAGGTAGCAGAACAGGGTGTACCACAGGACCATGTTGAGGCGGCATTGCACCAACTGGAGCTGACTCAGCGTGAGATCAGCGGTGACGGTTACCCTTACGGAATGAATCTGATTCTGTCTTCGCTGTCGTCGGCAATACACCGGGGTGATCCGATTGCGTTGTTGAACCTTGATCCCGTGCTGGAAACCCTGCGCGAAGCGATCAAAGACCCTCAGTTTATTCCGGCTATGGTGAAAGAGTTGCTGCTGGATAATCCGCACCGGGTACGCCTGACACTGCGACCGGATACCGGTTTATCAGATCGCCGCGACGCTGCTGAAGCGAAAGCACTGGAAACGATTCGTAGCGGGCTGGATAACACTCAGAAGCAGGCTATTATCGATCAGGCTGCTGCACTCGAAGCCCGCCAGAACCAGATTGATGATGAATCGGTGCTGCCGAAAGTGACCATCGACGATGTTCCGGCTGAGATGCGTATCCCAGAGGGGAGCGGGGTTCAGACCAATGGTTTCGATTACGATTTTTATGGTCAGGGCACCAATGGCCTGGTGTACCAGCAGGTGATTATGCCGTTGCCGCAGCTGGATGAAGCGGAACAGCAACTGATTCCACTGTACAGTCACTGTCTGACAGAGCTGGGCTGTGGTGGTCGTGACTATCAGCAAACTCAGGCCTGGCAGTCTCAGGTAACCGGGGGTATTCACGCCTACTCCTCAGTGCGGGGCAGTATTAATGATGAGCAGGCCACCAGCGGTTACATGACGTTGTCCGGTAAGGCGCTGATCAGCAATCACCAGCATCTGTTTAAGTTGCTCAGCGAAACCCTGCTGACAGTGCGATTTGATGAACTGAGCCGGATCCGCGAACTGGTTTCCCAGCAGCGTACCCGCAAAGAGCAGAGTATCACCGGGCAGGGGCACAGTCTGGCGATTATGGCTGCGGTTAGTCAGTTTGCACCAGCGGCACGCCTGTCTCACAACCTTCGTGGTCTGCAGAGTATCCGTAATGTTAAACAGCTGGACGATGCACTGGCCGATGAGAATCAACTGAAAGCACTGGCTGAACAATTGCAGGCGCTGCATCAGAAGATGCTGGCCATGCCGCGCCGCTTCCTGCTCGTTGCTGAACCTGAGCACCAGCAAAACCTTGCCGGAGCCCTGGCCACTGTCTGGCAGAGCCAGGATAAGCCTGCGGGTGGTGCAGAGTTCAGTCTGACGCCAACCCGCAGTGGTGTGAAGCAAGCCTGGACGACCAGTACCCAGGTTAATTTCTGCGCCAAGGCTTATCCTACCGTACCCGTTGAACACCCTGATTCAGCGCCATTAACCGTGCTGGGAGATTTCCTGCGCAACGGTTATCTGCACCGGGCGATCCGTGAGCAGGGCGGTGCTTATGGCAGTGGTGCTGGTCAGGATTCCGCTGATGCGGTGTTCCGTTTCTTCAGCTACCGGGATCCTCGTCTGAGTGAAACTCTTGATGATTTCGATGCAGCGCTGCAGTGGCTGCAGGATAATGATCATGATGCGCAGAAACTGGAAGAGGCGATTCTGGGTATTGTCAGCAGTATCGATAAACCCGGCTCTCCTGCCGGAGAAGCCAAGCAGGCGTACCACAGTGCACTGTTTGGTCGTACAGCAGAACAGCGTAAAGGTTTCCGTCAGCGCATTCTTAAGGTGACCGTTGAGGACCTTAAACGAGTGGCAGCACAATACCTGGTGCAGGACAATGCCAGTATAGCGGTAGTGACCAGCCCTGCTGCAGCTGATAGTCTGAGCGATGATTATGAGATCATTGCGATCTGATTCTTGCACACTGACACTTAAATTTTAGGAAAAGGGGCTGAATGCCCCTTTTTTTATAGCTATACATGATGAATAGTCCTTTTCTCTTTGGCGCTCTGTTGATTCTCTGTTCGGAAGTCTTTCTGGTACTTTCCGGCATGGTGATTAAACAACTCTCCGGTGAACTGCCGACAGAGATGATCGTTCTGTTCCGCAACCTGTTTGGTCTGCCACTGTTTTTGCCGTGGTTGATTCGTAACGGCAGCAGCGCACTTAAAACCACGAAGCTGCGCTTTCATCTGATGCGTGCTGGTGTCGGGGTCACAGCAATGACCTGTCTGTTCTACTCTTGGGGACATCTGCCGTTGGCACAGGCAGCTTTGCTGAAACAGACCGCGCCATTCTTCATGCCCATCATCGCCCTGATCTGGCTTGGAGAACGTATTCCTGTGACGGTGAAGCTGGCAATCGTGGTGGGCTTCTGTGGTGTCGCACTGATTAATCCGCCAGAGCAGGGCGTGATCAATTTTGCCGTGATTATTGCTCTGCTGGGAGCCTGCCTGGGGGCGCTGGCTAAAGTAACCATCCGTCGGATGCGGGATACTGAATCGCCCCAGCGAATTGTTTTCTATTTTGCTTTTTTCAGTACGATCTTTGCCTCGGTGCCAGCCTCACTTAACTGGCTGACACCCTCATTTGAACAGCTGCTCTGGTTAGGCGTACTGGCGGCTACCTCGACCGTTGCACAGCTACTACTGAGCAAGGCATATGGGATGGCACCTGCTGGACAGCTGGCGCCTTATACCTATGGTTCCGTTGCATTCGCAGCCCTGTTTGGCTGGCTGTTCTGGGACGAAATTCTGGCGTACAACAGCTGGTTGGGTATTGCTCTGGTGTGTTCTGCGGGTATCGTGGCCATGCTGGGTAAAAAGTCCGGCCCTGTTGAGGCAGAAAGATCTAACGGTTAAATCTCTGGATTAAACCTTCCTGTATTTTGGCTATACTGGTTCTACATCGCTGTAGTAGGAATGCGATTGGCCAATTTACAGGGAGTGTCTTATGCAGATTAATGGCTATACCACCGGTCTTGATCAGACCAATGCGTTGACAATGGCGCGTCTTTCCCAGCTCGTTTATATCGAAGAAGCCAATAGTGACAAACCTGATGAGTCAGCCATTCTTGCTGAACTGAAACAGGCTTGTGACGGCTATCACAAAGTCACCGGATACGATAACAGCAGTGCTCAGGCTATGCTGGTGGAGCATGAGGAATACCTCGCGGTTGTTTGTCGCGGGACTGATGAATGGAAGGACTGGATCGATAATATCCGGGCCTTTCCGCAACAGGCGCTGTTTGGTGAATTTCACCGGGGATTCTGGGAATCCGTTGAAGATCTATGGCCCGGAATTAATAACGACCTGGTTCAGGCGCGCAAGATCAAAGCCCGGCCTCTGTTTATTGCTGGCCATAGTCTGGGGGGCGCGATGGCCAGTATTATTGCCGCAAAGCTGATCCATGAAGATCGTCCGTTTACTTCGGTGTATACCTTTGGTCAGCCAAGGGCGATGACCCGGGACACCGCCCGGATTTTTAATGTCGAAGCCGGTACGCGCCATCATCGCTTTCAGAATAATCAGGATATAGTAACCCGTGTCCCTGCGCGTCTGATGAATTACAGCCATGTCGGGCGCTGTATCTATATCGACGGGGATGATGGTTCTCTGCACATCGATCCGGGTTACTGGTTCCGTTTTCTGGATATTGTTCAGGATACGGTAGAAACTCTGGTAACTAAGATCAAAGCAGGTGCGATAGCGGATCACGCGATCGAGGAATATATAAAAGCGATACAGAACTGGAAAATGGGCTGAAGCGGGGAAAGGGTTGTTCAAAATATGACCAGTCTGAGGTAATATGCCAGCTGTTTATATTTCAGGTACCTGGATGTTGTTGTATCTCCGTTCCTATGATTTGAAAAAGTGGTTGCTCATAACAGCAGCCACTTTTTTGTTAATGCCCGTTGTAATGGTTCTGCTGCTGCGATTTATCGATCCGTCGGTCTGGATGTGGCAGTTGCAACGGGATCTCTCTCCACCTGCGAACTATCCTGCGGAATCACAGCATAGCTGGGTGCCTTTGCAGGATATCGCCCCGGCGATGCAGTTAGCTGTGATCGCCGCAGAAGATCAGAAGTTTCCTCAGCACTGGGGGCTGGATATCGAAGCGATTAAAAAAGCGTTTTCGAGCAATGGTGAAGGTAAGCGAATTCGTGGCGCCAGTACGCTGAGCCAGCAGACCGCCAAAAACCTGTTCCTGTGGCCGGATAAGAGCTATTTGCGCAAAGGCGTTGAAGCTGGATTCACGCTATTAATGGAAGCATTCTGGGATAAATCCCGGATTCTCGAAGTGTATCTCAATATTGCCGAGTTCGGTCCGGGGATCTATGGAGTTGAAGCGGCCAGTCAGCAGTATTTTAATAAACCAGCGAGTCAGCTCAGCCGTCAGGAAGCCGCTAGGCTTGCAGCTGTTTTGCCTAATCCTTACAGAATGAGCGCAAAACGTCCCAGCCAGTATGTCTGGCAACGCAGTGACTGGATTCAGAATCAGATGCGTTTGTTGGGTGTTCAGTACTGGAATCCTGCTTTGAAACGGGGCTAGCACTTCAAATCGGCGCTGGAAGCACCTCACTACATTTTCCACCTTGTAGCGAGGGCCTTCCAGGCCCGAAACAAAACAGCGTTTGATTAGTAGTCATAATCGTGCGGCATAACATTCAAACTGAACGTAAAGCATACAGGCCTTAACCGGAGTTGATACCTCTACTGTAGCGAGGCACGTCCTCGTGCCGAT
>JAOXSA010000053.1 GCA_025800245.1 Amphritea sp.
GCGCCGTTGAGTACCGACCAATTCAGTCTGGCAGGAAAGTAGTTTGCTGCTGTTACCGTGACACTAAAAAAGCCGACATATGTCGGCTTTTTTATTGGATTGGCTTCCGGATCAGTGGTGGTGCTTCTTACCCATCGCAGCCATAACATCTTTTACCTCAACATCCAGAGTCTGGCTTGAGCCGTCACTGAAGTCCAGGGTCAGGCTGATGGTTTCGCCGGTCATCAGGTTCTGATTAAGACCGATCATCATGATGTGCAGACCGCCTGGCTTAAGTTCTACCTTTTCATTGCCGCTCAGCGTGATCTGAGAAATTTTGCGCATCTTCATAACGCCATCAGCGTGGCTATGGGTGTGCAGTTCAACCACTTTAGCGGCAGGGCTGGATGCAGACTGCAGGGCTACCTTCTCGTCGCTGGTATTTTTCAGTGTCAGGAATGCGGCACTGTTTGGCTGTCCCGGAGGAACGGCCCGGGCATATGCATCAGATACCTGAACATCGGCCATTGCGGTGCAGGACAGAGTCAGTGCGGTAAGCAGGGTAATCAGTTTTTTCATGCTGTTTCCATCAGTCAGATCAGAGTAATTTACGAATCTCGGCAACCACTTCATCCGGCATCGTGCCGTGCATCAGGGTTTTGCTCAGCCGGCCCTGTTTGTCTATCAGGTAGATGCGGGATGAATGGTCCACGGCATAGCCCATGGCTGAGTCTTTCATCTCGACCTTCCGGTAAAATGCGCCATAGCGGTTAACCATAAGATCAACCTCTTTCTTGCTGCCGGTCATGCCGATCATTTTCGGGTGGAAAAACTGGCTGTATTCCGCCAGTCGTTCCGGAGTATCCCGTTCAGGATCGACACTGACAAACAATGGCTGCACCTGTTGCACTTCCTCGGGCTCGAGGTTTTTCAGTGCCTGGGACATAATCGCCAGTGAGGTAGGGCAGACGTCCGGACAGTGGGTATAGCCGATATAGAGTGCCGCCACCTGGCCATTAAAATCCCCCAGCGATGTCGGCCCATTAATGCTTTGCAGGGTAAAGTCTCCACCCAGTTTATGCAGTAAAGGTCGGTCAGGATCGTCATTGCGCGGTGACATCAGGTAAGCAGTGACAATGCCAGCCAGCAGAGCGAGCGTCAGTAGCAGCAGGTTACGCAGTGTTGTCAGATTATTGGCCATCTGTTTGTCCTATCTCGCTCTGAAGTCGAACCCGGTCTGTACCGGTCCTGAGGCAGTATTAACGGTTACGGTCGCTCGCCAGGTCATCTCACCGGTGGTGCAGACACCGAGTTCTCCACTGCCGGTAAACAGTCCGGGTTCGGATTTACTTGCCTGCAACAGTGTCTGATTCAGCCCCATAAACATATCAACGCCCTGCATTTCCAGCATTGCACTTTCAACTTCAACACCGCTTACCCGAACCCGATACTCCAATGGAACCATGGAGCGGATCGTGCGCGGCGTAATATCGACAGTAATCGTCATATCTCCCCGACTGACACTGCAGCTCTGCTGGCTGATATCGCATCCGGCAGGACTGCTTAGTGGTGTCGCAACGGTTGGTTCTGGCTGGCTGAAATAACTTGAGGCGAACCAGCCGGCGGCGAGAAATACCGTCAGTGCAATGATCAGTATGATCGGGTTGGATGATCGGTTTACTTCGTCTGTCATCGGTCTGCTTATCCTGTTAAGGGCTATTGTCTCTGATCTGTGAGGGATTCTGAATGCGGCAAATTGTCGCATTATCTCACCCGGGGAGATAGGACTTCGCAAATTCCTCAGGGTTCATTCTGTATTAATTTTTCTCAAGTAGCATAGCCGGAACATTTACAGGGAACATCTATACTGCTGGGTGTAATTGCCATGGGGGGAAAACAATGCAGAGCCATTGCCGGAATTGCCGTACGTTGATTGAATCCGAGCTGATCAGTGAGCCTCATCACGCATTGAAACCAATTATCGTCCGGAACGATACTCAGTTGTTCCAATGCCAGGATTGTGACAGCTGTTTCATCTTTACCCGTCAGGATATCGCCTTACTCGATCTCACCGAGTCTGAACTGAAACAACTCAGCTCCGCTTCCTGAGTCAGGGAGCAATAAAGCTCAGCTCCAGAGCTTCTGGTGGCAGACAAAGCCGGTCGTTGCAAGCCTGTAATTCGATACTGACCGCGACTGATTCGTGACTATCCAGCGGCTTACGCAGCGGTACCCGTATCAGTGTATTGCCTTCGAACAGCGATAGTGGATCCCGCTGGAAGGATAGTGCACGGGTAATGGCTTCAGGATACAGGGTATCGATAGTCGAATCCGGTTGTTGCTCTTCATCGGGTTGACGAATAAGTGATACCCGTGTGGCCATAAGGTTTTTCTGTAATGGCCTGTTTGAATTGATATGCCAGCCATTCTCGATATTCAGTGCGATAACCAGTTCATCCCGTTGCGGGCTTAGCACGCCTCTGAGACTGACATTACCTCTGGCGGCGTAGTTACGACTACCGCTTTCGCCCTGACGTTGTTGTAACAGGCTGGCCAGCAGGTACCCCTGGCCCATGGGCTGGCGGCTGAGGAACGCCGAGGCCTGGCTGATCAGCTGTTCGGCCTGTTCGTTGTAATGTTCACGACCGGTGCGGGTGTAAAGTTTCTGCAGTACTTCATGAGCAATCGAGTTGCCGGATGGAATGGCACCATCCTGAGATGATCTTGGTCGCAGGGGCAGGGCTTCGATATTTTTTTCTGTGAGGAAAAAGCCGGCACTGTGATCATCCCAGAAGCGCTGATGCATCTCCTGATTAATCCTTATCGCCCGTTCCAGCCAGTAACGTTCGCCGGTAACGTCGTAGAGTGCGATCAGTGCCTGTGCAAAGTAGGCGTAGTCCTCCTGCGTACCGGCAATAGGCTCTCCCTGTTGTGAACAGATACGTAACAGCCCTCCGCGGCTGTCCCGGCATTGCATCCACATCATCTCTGCTGCCCGCACCGCTGCTGCAGTATACTCCGGTATTTCCATATACAGGCCTGCCTCGGCCAGCGCGGTGATCATCATACCGTTCCAGGCGGAGATCAGCTTGTTGTCTAATAGAGGAGGAATCCGGGTCTGGCGCTGTTTCAGCAACTGCCGGTTGATCTTTTCTTTCTTCTGATAAAGATTCTCCAGAGGAATCTTTTCCTGCTCTGCCAGGCTTTCCAGAGGCTGCGGCAGGTGCAGTATGCTGACATTGCCGGTGTCTGTTTCAAAATTCCCTTCCGGCGTTACGCCGTACATCATCAGAGCCAGCTCTGCATCTTCACCAGGTAATGCGTGGCGAATCTGTTCTTCCGTCCAGATAAAGAAGCGGCCCTCTTCACCTTCACTGTCAGCGTCGGTTGCGGAATAAAAGCCGCCGTTACTGCTGGTCATCTCACGCAGAACGTAATTCAGAGTTTCCCTGACGGTTCGCTGATACTTGTCGATACCGGTCACCCGCCAGCCATGCAGATAGACCCGTGCCAGCAGTCCCTGGTTATAGAGCATTTTTTCAAAATGCGGGACCAGCCATTCCGGATCAGTGGCGTAACGATGGAAGCCTCCACCGATCTGGTCATAGATTCCCCCCTCCTGCATCGCGTCCAGGTTAGTGCGCAGGATATCGGTCAGTAGATCATCCCGGTTCTGTTCGATCAGTCGGATAAGAAAGAACTGCATCGATTCCTGAGGGAATTTAGGCGCCTCACCAAAACCGCCGGACAGTTCGTCATGCTGAGACAGCATCAGTGCCTGGGCACGGCGAATCGCTGTGCGGCCAACCCTCAGCGTTTCCCGGCTGCCCTGCATAATCTGCTGAATAGTTTTGACCACTAAACCTGCCTGCAGGCTCAGCTTCTCCTGATCTCTCTGCCACATTGAATGAGCATTCTGCAGTAATTGAAAAAACTGTTCGGCCGGATAATAGGTTGATGCGAAAAATGGCTCTGCTGCTGGTGTCAGAAACGCGGTCAGTGGCCAGCCTCCGCGATGGCTGATCAGCTGTGAGGCCATCATATAGGTCTCATCAATATCAGGGTGTTGTTCACGATCGACTTTAATGGCGATGAAATGGCGGTTGATGTAATCAGCTATCTGTTCATTTTCAAAGCTCTCTTCTTCCATCACGTGGCACCAGTGACAGGTGGAGTAGCCGATCGAGAGAAGCACGGGCTTATTCTCTTTCTCTGCCAGCGCCAGGGCTTCACTGCCCCAGGGGTGCCAGTCCACCGGATTGTGGGCATGTTGTAACAGGTATGGTGAACTTTGCAGAATCAGGCGATTGATATATTCAGGTTGTCGTTGCTGATCCAGGTGTTGTGTCCGGGGACTGTAGTCTGGTCCCTTCTGCTCGAAGGCGAGGTGTATCTTCTGCTGTAATGCCTCAGAGCGTGGTGCGGTATAGCTTTTTTCCAGCGCAGTGATGACCTTGTCTGATGCGGTAGTAGCCGCAGAGATAACAGGTAACCCCAGCAGTATAAGCAGGCTGATGAGGCAGGATGTTTTTGTATGCAGTCTGAAAGGGGTCAACGGCTTCACCTCCTGCTTCAGTATAGATTGATTTGCCGTTGCTGATACCGCACACTGGGAACAGATGATTATTGAATCTGGCTTCCTGTGCGAGGGAAAAGCAAATGCAGTGGGACACCTTACTGACGACGAAGCGCTATGGGCATGAGCATCTGACACCAGAAGAGGTTGGTCGTAGCCACTTCCATAAAGATCACGACAGAATCATCTTTTCCAGTGCATTCAGACGCCTGGGCCGAAAAACCCAGGTCCATCCTCTGGCTCTGAATGACCATATCCATACCCGCCTGACCCACAGTATTGAAGTGGGGAGTCTGGGGCGTAGCCTGGGTATCCGGGTCGGAGACCTATTGCAGGATCAGTTGCCACACTGGATCAGTCCTCATGATCTGGGCACCATCGTCCAATCTGCGTGCCTGGCTCACGATATTGGTAATCCTCCGTTTGGTCATGCCGGAGAATATGCAATCCGGGACTGGTTTAAACATGAAGCCGGTGAGCAGTTGCTGGAAGGTCTTACGCCCCTGCAACTGCTGGATCTGCAGACCTTTGAGGGCAATGCTCAGGGATTCCGCGTTGTTACCCGGATCGAGAACCATCTGTTTCATGGTGGTTTGCGTCTGACCTACCCGACACTGGGGACACTTCTCAAGTATCCCTGGACAGTGGAGCGTGCCGGTAAAAAAGGTAAATTCAGCAGTTTCGGCACTGAAACAGAGATCCTGAATGCGCTGGGGCGAGAGCTGGGGCTGGTCAGACTCGGGGACGATTACTGGTGCAGACATCCTCTGGCATTCCTCGTCGAAGCGGCTGATGATATCTGTTATGCGATTCTGGATCTGGAAGATGCCATTGAGCTGAATATCCTCGGATTCAACGATATCAAGCCAATTCTGCTGCAGCTGTGTGGTGATACCAGCTATGACGATGAGATTTTCTCTACCCAGGCATCAGCACGGAGAAAAATCTCCGCGCTGCGAGGCAAGGCGATGGAGAATATGATTGAGTCAGCGGTTACCGCCTTTATGCATAACCTGCCAGAGATTATGAAAGGAGAATACCGCGGTGAATTGCTTGCCGATGGTGATCCCGATGTTAAGCAGGGTCTGCAGAAGGCGAAAGAGCTGGCCCGGGAACGGGTGTTCCCCGATAACCGTAAAGCGGAACTGGAAGTAGGGGCTTACAGCACCCTGGGCACATTGCTGGAAGCATTCTGCCATGCAGCATATGAACTGCACCGTGGCGGAGAAGATCAGCTGAGTTACCGGAGCCAGAAGATTATCAGTCTGATGGGCATTCACAGCCCTTCGCCAAACTGGGCGGTTTATCCTTCCTATATGCGAGTGCTCGATTTTATCGGCGGAATGACCGACAATTATGCGGCTTATCTGGCACGTCAGATAGGTGGTATGTCAGTCAGTTAAGGAGTACGTTTTCGTGTCCATGCGTGATCAGCTCAGTGGGTTGGTGTTTTCGACAGAAAAAGGCCAGGTATGTCCTGGGTGTCATGAGGCGGTAGACGCCTGTATCTGTGATCAGTTAGAGGACGAAGCTCGTCTGCAGTCACTGGATGGTATTGTACGTATTCGCCGTGAGACCTCTGGTCGCAAGGGTAAAGGGGTAACGACCATCAGCGGTGTGCCACTGGCTGAAAAAGAGTTGAAGGCGTTGGCGAAGAAACTGAAGCAACAGTGCGGTACCGGTGGTGCTCTGAAGGACGGTATTATTGAAATTCAGGGTGATCATCGGGAAAAACTGAAGCAGTTGCTGGAAAAGGCAGGCTATACGGTTAAACTGGCAGGGGGCTGAGCATGGCATCTGATAAAAAACGCAAAGTCTGCACCTTCTGCCTGATGGTGCGGTTTATGATGGTATTTTTCGCCATTGTTGCTGTCTTTATATTGAATGGAATCTATCACTTCTGGAGCTAGAACATGAGCAATCCGGGTCGACGTTACCGCCCATGGATGGGTATTTCAGTTATCACTGCATTAGTCGTTATGCCATTGCAGGGTTATGCCGAGATTTACAGTTACGTTGACAGCCGCGGTAAGAAAGTCTTTGTCGACAGCCCTTCAAAAATACCGGCCCAGTATCGTAAGAAAAGCCAGCAGCGGCAGTTTTCCAGCCAACCTCGCCTGAACACCATAACCCCTCAGAATTCAGAAACTGCGGATACAATTGAGCAGCGCTTTAAGCTGGAAGCTCAGCTGCGCAAGCTGAATAAGACTCTGGCAAGGATGGAGACGCCTGTAACAGTGAGAGGGAATCAGGTTCTGGTACCGGTGAAAGTCGACTGGCGGGGCAATAAGAAAACCCTCCGATTGTTGCTGGATACCGGCGCATCTATCACTGTGTTACATCGACAGTCTGTCAGTTCGCTGAACCCTGCCGGGCGGGAAAAAAGCTATGCCCGGGTCGCAGGTGGCGGAACGATTAAAACTGAAAGGGTGGTTTTCGACCGTCTCAGCGTCGGCCCCTACGATATTGATGATAAGAATACCGCCGTAATTGAACATCAGGGCGGTGCCGGATTTGATGGTCTGTTAGGGATGGATGTGCTGGGTAATCTGCGTTACAACATTGATTTTCAGAACAACAAAATCGTCTGGAGTCCTGAAAAATATGATGACTTGCTGGATGCTCAGGCACAGTTAAAAGAGACGCTGGCCGGACTCAAGGCGGCCGATGCCGAAGCAGAAAAAAGCCCTCAATAGAGGGCTTTTTTCATTTTTCAGGCATGGTTATTCTGTTGCTCAGGCGCAAAGACTTTCCTGTTCTGCCAGTTTCAGATCCAGCGTTGCTTTGAGGATCTTGTACAGACGAATTGAAGCATCAATCTCGGCTTTACGATTAGTCAGACTTTCAATGTTCAGTCCCAGGGGAATACCCAGGTCACCGCATGCTGCCAGAATCTGATCCAGGTTTTTACGGCAGATGCGGATTGATTCGGCCAGAGGATCATGAGCATCCAGTATCCGGTGGCGGGTTGCCAATGGTACGGAGATTCCCAGCCACTCGATAAATTCAAGTGTTTTGTCACAACCGCATGGGCTGAATGTCAGGATGATCCGCTTTGGGTCAATGTTTCGTTCGCGGCACTCGCGGGCGTAGCTGCTCAGCAAATCAATCGTTGCCTGGGCATCGTAAACTGCCTGCGAAATAAAGAACTCACAACCTGATTCTGCTTTCTCGATCAGGCGTAGGTGCTCGTTACCTTTCTTAGCATGACGCTCTGCTATAGTCACACCACCCAGATTGAAATCCAGTTCATGTTCGCGTAGCGCTTCGTATGCAGCTGGCAGAGACAACCGGATGTCACCCTCGGATGAAGGGCTGCCGACCAGTACCAGATCACGAACACCGTGCGGATCCCATGCATGGTCCAGCCAGCTGTCAAAGTCTTCCCGGTTACGCTGAGACACGCTTTTATAAGTGATAACCGGATGGCCCGACTGTTCACGCAGAATTGAGGAGTACGTACGCGGATCATGGGTCGACTTAAACGGGAACGGACGCGGTTTCTCTGTACGGCTACTCTCGTCCTGGATGTCATAAACAATCACGCCGTCGTAATCGATGTTCTCCAGTCGCTGCAGCAGTTTGCTGCCGATCTCATGCACCTCTTCCATAGCAACAGAAGACTTCGGTGGAGTAGTTCCAATGAAGTAGACACCGCTATACGGGTCTGCAAATTTCTGTTTCAGCTTTGAAGTGGTCATGATCGTACCTGTTTATTATCTGTTTTAAGCGAATTTGTTGTGTTGTTGTATTCTGTGCTGAGCAGTCTAACAATGAATGATATTCATGTAACCGCTTTATAAGTTGAAATTTTTTGGAGTTAATATGAGTGGTTTTAATGTCCAATGGCTTACAATGAAATAGTCCTTTAATAACAAGCAGTTTGGAGATCCGGGTGAGCGTTAAAAAGGTAGAGCTGGGCGCACTTGAACAACAGATTCAGGCGCAGTCAGAACGTAAGCAGCCTCCGGTGCATTTATGGAAGCCCGACTTCTGCGGTGACCTGGATATGCAGATCACCCGGGATGGTCGCTGGATACATGAAGGTGGTGAGATCAAGCGCCCGGCGATGGTCGCTATGTTCTCCTCCATTCTGTGGCGGGAAGATGATCAGTATTTTCTGGTGACGCCGGTTGAGAAGGTCGGTATCCAGGTGGAAGATGTGCCGTTTCTGTTTACCGGATTGGAAGTCGAACAGGACGCTGGCAATCAGCGACTTATCTTTACAGCGGTTTCCGGTGATGTTGTGGTGGCGGATCAGGATCACCCATTAAGAGTTGAGGTTAATACCGAAACCGGAGAGCCTTCACCCTACCTGATGGTACGTTATGGCATGGAAGGGCGCTTGCATCGTAATGTTTTCTATCAGTTGGCAGAGCTTGCTCGGGAAGAAAACGGTCAGCTGATTGTCGAGAGTGCCGGGCAGCAATTTGTGCTCGGCTAAAGGTCTGTTGCTCAGTGACCTGCTGAGCTGGAGAAAAGATTGATAACAACTACGCCGGCAACTATCAGAACCATGCCGATAATGGCGGGTAGATCCGGTGTCTGCTTGTAAGCAATTGCGCCTACAATAGCGATCAGAGCAACGCCGGCCCCGGCCCAGACGGCATACGCGACGCCCAGTGGAATGCTCTTCAGAGCCAACGCCAGGCAGTAGAAAGACACGCCATAACCGACCACGACCAGAATGCTCGGCACCAGTCGGCTGAACTCTTCAGATGACTTCAATGCACTGGTGGCGATCACTTCAGAAACGATTGCAATCAGCAGATAGATCTGACCCATAGTCCTACACTGTCCATCGGTAAAATAAAGCGCAAGAGTAGCAGTGTGTCTGGTTGCCGACAATCGAATTTTTTTATTCAGTGTACAGAGAAAATCTACGCTCAGAATAGTTGCAGTGGTGGTTCCTGCAGCGCTGCTAACTGCTCCCGAAGTTCCAGTATATGCTCGCTCCAGTAGCGTACCGTATTAAACCAGGGAAAGTTATGCGGGAATGCCGGATCTTCCCAGCGACGCGCCAGCCAGGCTGCATAGTTCATCATGCGCAGGGTGCGCAGGGTTTCAGCCAGTTGCAGCTGGGCCGGATTGAAGTCGTAGAACTCATTGTAACCATCGACAATCTCTGACAGCTGGCTCAGCTGACTGGGACGATCGCCGGACAGCAGCATCCAGATATCCTGAACTGCCGGCGCCATACGGGCATCGTCAAAATCGACAAAGTGCGGCGCATCATCACGCCAGAGCATATTGCCGATATGACAATCGCCATGTACCCGAATCAGTTCGGGTGTCTGGCTCTGCTGCCAGATCAGTTCCATACGTTCCAGCAGATCCTGCGCCAGGCTGTCATAGGCTGGTTTAAGTTCCTGCGGGATAAAGTGCTGGCTGATCAGTTCAAAACTGTCGCGGCCATAACTCTGAATATCAATAGCCGGACGGTGTTGGAAAGGATGTTGAGCTCCAACCCCGTGAATGCGTCCCAGAAGGCGTCCCAGTTGGTAGAGGTTATCGAGATTGTCTAGTTCAGGGGCATGGCCGCCTTTGCGTGGGAACAGAGCAAACTGAAAGCCTTCATAGTCAAACAGGCTCTCGCCATTGCTATCCCGTAACGGAGCGACGACTGGTAGTTCCTGATCCTGCAGTTCGAAACAGAAGCTGTGTTCTTCAAGAATCTGTTCCCGGCTCCAGCGGGCCGGGCGATAAAACTTGGCGATCAGTGGTGTCTGTTCTTCGATACCAACCTGATAAACCCTGTTTTCATAGCTGTTAAGCCCAAACACCCTGCCATCGCAGAGATAGTCACGGGATTCAATCGCGTCCTGTATAAAGCTCGGAGTCAGGTGTTCGAAAGGATGCTGATCGCTCATCGCTGTTACCAGTTTTTGTAAGGATGGTTAAGAAGGTTCGAGTTGAAGTAGCGTGGATCATTGGTCACCTCTTCAGTGACCCAGTCTGGCAGTAGTGGGTTTTCATCTTCGCTATCCAGTTCAACTTCAGCCACCACCAGGCCCAGATTATCACCGGCAAAAATATCCAGCTCCCACAGGTGATCGGCATGTCTGATCAGGTAACGAGTTTTGTCTATTTTCGGGCCTTTGCAAAGCTCGTCGAGCATCTGTCGGGCATCGTTCACGGGAATACCGTATTCAAACTCGGTTCGAACAGCGCCGCGATTCTCACCTTTAAGAGTAAGGAAGGCCTGATCACCCATAATCCGTACCCTGACCGCAGTTTTATCGGCTGTGGGTATATACCCCTGACAGATAGGGTGTCCCTGCTCAGGTAGCTGAAGACGCTTCAGATCGACCAGAAATTTACGTTCGATTTCTTGTGCCATTCCAGACCCCAACAAAAAAGGCACTCACAAAGTGCCTTTTAGAAATTTAAATACCAATAATAAAGACATAAGAGTAGCGATTGGTATCGGAGTACTAGGCGCAGAATAATTAATGAAGCGGAGTGTGCTTATGTACACGAGCATTTGTACATGAGCACTCAGAAATTATTCTGCAACGCAGTAATACGAGACCAGGTGCGCTCTTACATAATACGCATGCCTGGTTGTGCACCGTCGTGAGGTTCCAGAATCCACAGATCCTTACCGCCAGGGCCAGCAGCCAGTACCATACCTTCGGACATACCAAACTTCATCTTGCGCGGTGCCAGATTGGCCACCATTACGGTCAGCTTGCCTTCCAGATCTTCCGGATTATAAGCGGACTTGATTCCCGCGAAGACGTTGCGGGTTTCACCGCCCAGATCCAGAGTCAGTTGCAGCAGTTTATCAGCGCCTTTAACGTGCTCCGCTTTCGCGATGCGGGCCACCCGAAGATCAACTTTGGCAAAATCATCAAAAGTGATCTCATCAGCAATCGGGGTTTTCTCCAGCTCACTTTTCTCTGCTTTTGGCGCAGCTGGCTGAGCCGCAGCAATGGCAGCCAGGGTCGCTTTGCTGTCTTCGATCATCGCGTTGACCTTGTCTTCTTCAACACGTTGCATCAGTGGTTTGAACTTGTTGATCTGATGATCCAGCAGCGGTTGCTTAATAGCATTCCACTCGAAACCCTCGATATTCAGGAAGGCGGCAGCATCGTCAGCGACCTGCGGCAGTACCGGTGCAAGGTAGGAGATGATCACGCGGAACAGGTTGATACCCATGGTGCAGCAGTCCTGCACTTCCTGCTCTTTACCTTCCTGCTTTGCCAGTACCCACGGTTCAGCGGCATCGATGTACTGGTTGGCCTTGTCGGCCAGCGCCATGATTTCGCGCATCGCTTTGCCGTACTCACGGCCTTCGTAGGCTGCGGCGATCAGTTCACCGGAAGCCACGGCTTCTTCATACAGTGCAGGCTCAACCAGAGTGGACGCCAGCAGGCCGTCGAACTTCTTCTTAATGAAACCAGCGCAACGGGAGGCAATGTTGACCACCTTGTTGACCAGATCCGCGTTCACACGCATGCGGAAATCATCCAGGCTCAGGTCGATATCGTCGATACCAGAACCAAGCTTCGCGGCAAAGTAGTAACGCAGGTATTCCGGACGCAGGTGGTTCAGATAGGTTTCTGCCATGATGAATGTGCCGCGGGATTTCGACATCTTCTGACCGTTTACTGTCAGGAAGCCGTGACAGAATACTTTATTCGGTTTGCGGAAGCCGGCACCTTCCAGCATTGCTGGCCAGAACAGGGTGTGGAAGTAAGCGATATCCTTACCGATGAAGTGGTACAGTTCGGTATCAGAGGATTCACTCCAGTATTCGTCGAAATCAACGCCGTTTTTATCGCACCAGTTCTTGAAGCTGGCCATGTAACCGATAGGAGCGTCCAGCCAGACATAGAAGTATTTACCCGGCGCATCCGGAATTTCGAAGCCCCAGTATGGCGCATCACGGGAGATATCCCAGTTCTGCAGGCCGGATTCAAACCATTCATTGAGCTTGTGAATCATCTGCTCCTGCACGCAGTTGTCGACCCAGCCGCGCAGGAACTGTTCAAAATCACCCAGTTTGAAGAAGTAGTGCTCGGACTCTTTTTCGATCGGCTTAGCACCGGATACTGCAGAGTAGGCGTTCTTCAGTTCTACCGGGCTGTAGGTTGCACCGCAGACCTCACAGGAGTCACCGTACTGATCTTCCGCGCCACATTTCGGGCAGTCACCCTTGACGAAACGATCCGGCAGGAACATCTCTTTTTCCGGATCGTAGGCCTGAGTAATGGTCTTCTGAGCGATATGGCCACCGTCGCGCAGGCGGGTATAAATTTCCGACGCGAAATGTTTGTTCTCTTCAGAATGGGTGGAGTAGTAGTTATCGAAACCCACCATAAAGCCAGAGAAGTCACGCTGATGCTCCTGGCTGACCTGATCGATCAGTTCCTGAGGCGTAATGCCCATCTGATCTGCTTTAAGCATGATCGGGGTGCCGTGAGCGTCGTCAGCGCATACGTAGGTACACTGATTACCGCGCTGCTTCTGAAAACGTACCCAGATATCGGTCTGGATATACTCGACCAGATGACCCAGATGAATAGGGCCGTTGGCGTAAGGCAGGGCACTGGTGACAAGGATTTTACGTTGTTTTTCGCTCATGACTCGTATCAGGACTCTTAAGTAGGGCTCTTAATCAGAGCTCTTTTGCAGGGCTTGGTGACAGATATAAGGGCGCAATTTTACTCCGAATCGGCAGGAATTACAGCTGACAGAGTGACTTTTTAACTGCTTACTGTTTTGAGCAATATGACGTGGACAGATCCGGTATTTCAAACTAATCCTATATTCTGAGCACAGAACCGGTTTTATGGCTCCGGATGAGTCGGGATTAACAGTTTGGGGTAAGGACATGTTTGAACATCTATATCAGGAGCAGCAGATACGTATTCTCTGGCTGGGAGAGATTATGTCTGATCTCAATCAGTTACCAAAAGACATGAAAGCCCGGCTCAGAATTTCCCGCGCCAGCCGGCCCGAGATTGCCATGCAGAAGTTGGCAGAGGGTGATTTCGGTATTGTTGTGGTGCATCTGTCGCCTGAAGATTTTACTTTCCGCTATAGCTGGTTGAGAGAGTCCGTGCATAGCTGGCCGGGGATGATCCGGGTCATGCTGAATGATCGGCTGCAGATGCATCAGATTGCCAAGGCATCGGAACTTTGTCATCGCTCGGTACCTTTTACGGCCACGGCGAACGAACTGATGCTGGAACTGAATCAGTGCGTTCAGGCCAGAAATACCATAAACAAACCGGTTGTACGTGATTATGTTGGCAGTATTGAGCGCTTGCCTTCTTTGCCTTCGATCTACAGTGAACTGAATGATGCGCTGGCGTCGGATGCCACCGGCGCCGCTGAAATAGCCGCAATCATTGAGAAAGATCCTGCCATGGCCGCGAAGGTGCTGCAGTTGGTTAACTCGGCATTTTTTGCCCTCAGCAGTCATGTCTTTAAAATCCGCGATGCGGTGGTGATCCTGGGTACCCGGCAACTGCGTGACCTGTTTCTGGTATCGCAACTGTTTCAGCAGTATCCCCAGGATCATAACTGGACCAGTTTCTCGTTTGAGAACCTGTTCGACCGGAGCATGGTCGTAGGGCGATTTGCCCGAGCTATCTGTCGTGATCTGAAAGTGCCCGCAGAGGTCGCGGATAAGGCTTTTCTGGCGGCACTGCTGCAGGATATCGGCATGCTGGCCATAGCGACATCCAATCCTGATCAGTATCGTTCGGTCCTGCGGGAGGCGGAGCTGCTGGAACAACCGGTCTACGCAATCGAGAAGATGCGTATGGGCGTGACCCATATGGAGGTCGGGGCCTATATGCTGGCATTATGGAATCTGCCGCCGGAGGTGATTGAAGCGGTGTTGTTTCATTCCGTTCCGAATGCCACGCCGGGCAGTCGGTTTACCCCCCTGAGCGCGGTGCATATTGCGGATTCGATTATTCCGGATCTGGTTCATGTCAATGAATGCCGGATCAACAGTCGTCTCAGCAGCAGCTATATCAATCGCTTGTCTCTGGGAGCGCACGTACATCGCTGGGAAGAGATGGCAGAGGAATATGCCGAACAGTTGTATTCCGGCTCCGGACAGGGCTTCTGAGCCTTCCTGAACAGACTGCAATTGGCGGGCCGCTACAGGCCTGATAGAATGCGCGCCCTGGTTTTATCAAACTCAGTTTTTAACTAAACATCGCCCGGTCGGGCGGACAGAATAGAGGTGTGCATGGCGCTACCGGTTGTTGACCCATTGCTTTACGACGGCCAGCTCAAGGATAAGAAAGCGGACGTTGAACAGCAGTTTTCCCGCTTTGAGATCCCTGCAATTGAGGTATTCGAGTCTGAGCGGAGCGCGTACCGTCTGCGGGCAGAATTTCGTGTCTGGCACGAAGGGGATGACCTCTACTACGTCATGTTCAAGCCCGGTGATAAGCGTCAGCACAGCCGTCTGACCGAGTGCCCGATGGTGTCCGACACGATTCAGCAGGTGATGTTCCGATTGCTGGATGAAGTGCGCCCTAATGAGGTATTGCGCCGGCGTCTGTTTCAGGTGGATTTTCTCAGTACTCTGAGTGGTGAGCTGGTAATCAGTCTGCTGTATCACAAGCCGCTGGATGAAGTCTGGACTGAGGAAGCTAAAGCGCTGAAAGAGCGCTTAGGTGTGCATCTGATCGGTCGCAGTCGTAAAACCAAGATTGTACTGGATCAGGATTACGCGATTGAAAAAATGCAGGTAGACGGTCGCGAACTGATCTACAAGCAGGTTGAGAACAGTTTTACCCAGCCTAACGGCGGTGTATGCCAGAAGATGCTGAGCTGGTCTCTCGACGTGACTAAAGGCACTCAGGGGGATCTGGTTGAGTTGTACTGCGGGAATGGTAACTTCACCATGGCGCTGGCTCAGAACTTTGATAATGTCATTGCCACCGAGATCGCCAAGGTATCGGTGGATGCGGCGCAGTACAATATTGCTGCCAACAAGGTGAACAACGTTAAGATCCTGCGTATGTCCAGCGAAGAGTTCTCGCAAGCATTGCAGGGTGTACGCGAGTTTCGTCGCCTGCGTCAGGCAAATGTCGACCTGGCAGAGTATGACTTCTCAACCGTGCTGGTGGATCCGCCCCGTAGCGGTCTGGATGATGAAACGGTGAAACAGGTCGCAGAGTACCGGAATATCGTTTATATCTCCTGCAATCCGGACACTCTGCAGGATAATCTTGAGAGCCTGACAAAGACGCATAAGATTGAACGTTTTGCGATTTTTGATCAGTTTCCCTACACCCACCACCTGGAATGTGGTGTTTATCTCTCTCGCCTCTGAATCTGGTTCTTTTTAGTGCTGCGGGCCATATTCTTCGGCTCGCAGTATTACTTTATGATACTTTCTTCGTTTCAGGAGATTGTTGTCCTCCCTGACTTCACACTGGCCCGGTCTGTATCGTGTCAGTGAACACTGATAATCTTACCTTTCAGTCTGTTGGAGTCAGTCATGCAAGCGTTACTCAGAGTCAAAGGATTTCTGGCCTTTATCGCGATTGCCTTTATCAACGCCTTCGTTGATCTTGGCCACAAAATTGTTATTCAGAACACCCTCTTCAAAGCTTACGACGGCGATATTCAGATCCTGCTGACCGCAGTGGTTAACGGTCTGATTCTGTTGCCGTTTATTATGCTGTTTACCCCGGCCGGGTTTATCTCAGACCGGTATCCGAAAAACCGGGTAATGCGCTATTCTGCCTGGGCTGCGGTAGCCGCCACTTTGCTGATCACGCTGTGTTATTACATGGGGTGGTTTATTCCGGCTTTTGCTCTCACGTTCCTTATGGGCATGCAGAGTGCTTTCTATTCGCCTGCAAAGTACGGCTTCATCAAAGAGTTGGTAGGCGAGGAGAATATTACCGAAGGCAATGGCTGGGTGCAGGCGGTAACGATGATTGCGATTCTGTCCGGTATTGCTGTGTTCTCACTGCTGTTTGAAATCCGACTGGATGGTGTTCATCAGATTGATGCTCAGGACAGCCTGCAGAAAATTGCGCCGTTGGGATGGTTGCTGGTAGCTGGCGCACTGATCGAACTGGTGCTGGCATACTCTCTGCCGCAGCTGAAGCAGGAAGATAAGTCCATGGCGTTCGACTGGTCTTCATACCGTACCGGCCGGACCCTGAAAACCAATCTGACGACTCTGTACCGTAATCGCACTATATGGCTGTCCATCATCGGTGTGTCAGTTTTCTGGTCGATCTCTCAGGTGATGCTGGCGGTGTTTCCGGCGGTCGCTGAAACCCATCACGGTATGCACAACACCTTTGTAATACAGGGGACTATGGCGCTGGCGGGTGTCGGTATTATGATCGGCTCAATGCTGGCCGGTCGCTGGTCGACGCACTATATCAATATTGGTCTGATCCCTCTTGGTGCTGTGGGTGTGGCTGCGGGTTTGCTGCTGTTACCACAGGCCTCCAGCGTACTGGCCCAGGGCGGTTGTTTTCTGTTGATTGGCGTCAGTGGGGCGCTGTTGAATGTGCCGCTGCAGGCGCTGATCCAATTTAATGCCCGGGGTAATGAAACCGGTAAGGTGCTGGCTGGCAGTAACTTTATTCAGAACTGCGCCATGTTTGGCTTCCTGGTCCTGACGGTGGTGTCGGCCTGGGCGGGTATCGACGGGCTGTGGTTGCTGTGGCTGCTGGCACTGATCGGCGTGGTTGGAGCATTGTTTGCGATTACGACGCTACCACAGGCGTTGATCCGGATTCTGGTTGCCGCACTGATGCAGCGCAAGTACAACCTGCAGGTGGTGGGGTTTGAAAACCTGCCGAAAGCCGGTCAAGGTGTGCTGTTGCTGGGTAACCATATCAGTTGGCTGGACTGGGCGATGATTCAGCTGGCGTGCCCGCGTCATATCCATTTTGTGATGGAGCGTTCGATCTATGAGCGCTGGTACCTGAAGTGGTTCCTGTCCCGCTATAAAGTGATCCCGATTGCCAGTGGTCATAGTCGTGAGGCGCTGGCTCAGGTGAGAGATCTGATCAGCGCCGGTGAGGTAGTGTGTCTGTTCCCGGAAGGGGCGATCAGCCATACCGGTCAGATCGGTGAGTTCAAGCGGGGTTTTGAGCGCGCCTGTGAAGGAGCTGACGGTGTTATCGTACCGTTTTACCTGCGTGGTCTCTGGGGCAGCCGTTTCTCCCGCTCTACCGATAAGATGAAGAGTATCCGCCGCAGTGTGCTGAAGCGGGATGTAATCGTGGCGTATGGTAAGCCGATGCCGATCGATAGCGATGCGGTGGCGGTGAAGAAAAAAGTGACTGAGCTGTCGATCCATGCCTGGGAGCGTCATACCCAGACGTTGGAACCGTTGTCTCGCAGCTTTGTCCGTACTGCCCGCAGTGCTCTGTCTGATATGGCGATTGCAGATGTGCAGGGTGAGCCGCTGAGCTACCGTCGACTACTGACCGGCGTGACACTGTTTGCCCGTCGTCTGAAGCGTACACCCGGAACCAATATTGGTCTGTTAATGCCAACCTCAACCGCCGGCGCGATAGCCAATCTGGCCGGATTGCAGGCCGGTAAGACACTGGTGAATATTAACTTTACCGCATCCCCTGAGGCGCAATTGGCAGCGTTGGAACAGGCAGAGGTGCAGACCGTACTGACCGCGCATAAGTTTGTCCGCAAGTTGCAGTCCCGGGGGATTGATCCGGAGCCATTGTTTACCGGGCGTACTGTGATCTATATGGAGGATGTCAAAGCAGCCATTGGTAAACTGGAAGGCTTGCTGACCATGGGCTTGATCAGTGTGTTGCCGACTTTCCTGCTGCAGTCCTGGTTATGCCCGCGTACGCAGTTGGAAGATACTGCTGCGATCATGTTCTCGTCCGGCAGTGAAGGGGCACCCAAAGGTGTCATGCTGAGCCATCGTAATATTCTGGCCAATCTGCGTCAGATCGCTGATGTGCTGAATGTCCGTGATGAAGATTGTGTCATGGCAACCCTGCCGCTGTTCCACGCCTTCGGTCTGACGGTAACCTGTTTTATGCCGCTGATTGAGGGCCTGCCGGTGGTGTGTCATCCCGATCCGACCGATGCCAAAAGTATCGGCCGGGGTGTGGCGAAGTATCGTGCGACAATGATCTGTGCAACCTCGACCTTCCTGCGTCTGTATACCCGTAGTAAGCATCTGCATCCTTTGATGTTCGATAGTCTGCGGGTTGCGGTAGCCGGTGCGGAGCGGCTGGATCCGAAGGTGCAGCAGGCCTTTGAACAGAAATTCCGGGTTCCTGTGATGGAAGGATACGGTTCTACAGAAACGACTCCGGTGGCCAGTGTGAATCTTCCTGATCATCTGTCGACTCAGGGATGGTTCCTGCAGGTGGGTTCTCGGGAAGGAACTGTCGGGCTGGCGCTGCCGGGATCAACATTCCGTATCGTCGATCCGGATACCCTGGAAGAGCTGCCGACCGGCGAAGATGGTCTGATTCTGATCGGTGGTACCCAGATTATGAAGGGCTACCTGAACAATCCGGACAAAACCGCCGAGGTGATCGTCGAGCTGGATGGACTGCGCTGGTACAAGTCCGGTGATAAGGGCCATCTGGATAAAGACGGTTTCCTGACCATTGTCGATCGCTATTCCCGTTTTGCCAAGCTGGGTGGTGAGATGGTCAGCCTGGGGGCGGTAGAGCAGGCGATTCATCGGGTACTGGATGATGAAGATGCGCAACTGGTGGCGATCAACTTGCCGGATGAGAAAAAGGGCGAGAAAGTGGTGTTGTTGCTGAATGCTGCTATTGAGCCTGCGCAATTGCGGGAGCAGTTAGTGGTTGGTGGTATAGCGCCGCTGATGCTACCAGCAGAGATCCATCCGGTTACCGAGGTGCCGTTACTCGGTAGTGGTAAGACGAACTTCCCAGCGGCCAGGGAAATGGCGCAGCAGCTTTCCGGTATGGCCTGATCCACATCGGTCAGTTTTCACTGGTCGGGCAAAATCTGATCTGGCTTCTAGGCTTACAGTATTGATTGTGAGCCCGGGAGTCAGATTTGGATATTCATCATCTGATCATCAGCTTTCTGATTTTACTCTTACTCAGCCTGTTAATTCCGCTGCTGGCCGCCCGATTACGCTTGCCGGATTCCAGTCTGCTGGTTTTAGCAGGATTCCTGGTCTCTGAAGTGATTGTCCGGGTTGGCTGGGATACCGGGATCCGGGCTGACAATTTTCAGTCTCTGATCATCTTTGTGTTACTGCCTTTACTGATTTTTGACTCAGCCTGGCGCTTTGAAATACCTGCTTTGCGAGCCAACCTGAGCATTATCCTGGTACTGGCGGTATTGGCGATGGTGCTCAGTGCTGTGCTGACGGCTGTTGGGATATTTTATGGTATTAATCATCCGACAGGCTTTCCATGGCTTACTGCACTGGTCACCGGTGCGTTGCTGGTTGCAACAGATCCGGTTGCGGTGGTCGCCCAGCTCAGGGCTATCGGAACGCCTCATCGGCTTGAGGTGCTGCTTGAAGGGGAGAGCCTGTTTAATGATGCAACGGCGATCGCGCTGTTCGGATTATTTCTGGCGTTGGCTACCGGCAGCGGTGAAGGAGGTCTGCTCAGCGGCCTGACTGGATTTGTAGTGTTGTTCTTCGGTGGAAGTTTAGTCGGAGCTGTTTTCGGTGTTCTGGGTGTCTGGCTGCTGAAGCGAATTCAACAGACTCATACGGTAACACTGTTATCTTTGCTGATCGCTTACTGCAGCTTCTATATAGGGGAGCACTTTCTTCATGTGTCCGGAATCATGGCAACTCTGATCGCGGGTTTGCTGATGGGAGAACCACTGCGGAGACGCCAAACGATAGCCGATGCCCAGGATCACACTTTTTCAGTGCTTGCGCTGCTGGCCAATAATCTGGTTTTTCTGCTGATGGGAGTGACTATCACGGTGGTGATGTTTGAGCAGCGCTGGCTGGCAATGCTCATTGCTATCGGCGCTGTGCTGCTGGCACGTTTCATCTCGGTATGGCTGGGAATCTGGATCGCTGAACGGTTACCCGGAACGGTGGCTGTGCCAGTAGCGTACAAGCCTGTAATGATCTGGGGAGGCCTGCGTGGTGCCGTTACTATTGCGCTGGCGCTTTCTCTGCCGACGACGCTGGAAGGCTGGTGGACGGTCCAGTCGATCGCTTTCGGTGTGGTACTCTTTTCACTCTGGGTGCAGGCACCGAGTAATCCGCTTCTGATGAAAAAATTACTCTGACCGCCGCTGCAGATTTTTCTTTCTGACTATTTTGTGAGCAGTTTTTTGAAAAAATGTTTTCGAGTCTAGCGTCCGGAAATAACAGTTCAATGAATTTGTTAGCTATCCATCTGAGTCTTGATATATGTCACGTTTTTGCGCCGCAATAAGCGCATAATTAACCCATCAAATTAAGACATCTGATCGCGGTTTCAGCGGTCGCCGTCTACCCATTTATATATTTCAAGGAGAAGCCTATGACCCAGGAGCAGACCGCTGCTGTCGAACCAATTCAGCCTGAGCAGAATACCAATCCATCCAGCATGCTGGAGCAGGGTATCGAGCAGAATTTCGAGACCAGTGATTATCCGTATGAGGATAAAATTTCCCGTCGGGAATATGAGGCGACCAAGAAAGAGCTGCAGGTAGAGCTGCTGAAAATGCAGAACTGGGTACGTGAAACCGGCGAGAAAATCGTGATTCTTTGTGAAGGGCGTGATGCAGCAGGTAAAGGGGGAACTATCAAGCGCATGATGGAACACCTTAACCCTCGTGGTGCTCGCGTCGTGGCTCTGGAAAAACCTAATGAGCAGGAGAAAGGTCAGTGGTATTTCCAGCGCTATATTAACCATCTGCCGACGGCGGGCGAGATCGTGCTGTTTGACCGTTCCTGGTACAACCGTGCCGGTGTCGAAAAGGTGATGAGCTTCTGCTCACCGTCTGAGTATCTGGAATTCATGCGTCAGACGCCGGAGCTGGAGCGTATGCTGACCCGAAGTGGTATCCGTCTGTTTAAATTCTGGTTCTCGGTCAGCCGTGATGAGCAGTTCCGTCGCTTTCAGTCCCGTCGGGTGGACCCGCTGAAGCAGTGGAAGCTGTCCCCAATCGACCTGGCATCGCTGGATAAATGGGACGCTTATACGGAAGCAAAAGAGTCCATGTTCTTCTACACCAATACGGCTGATGCACCCTGGACTGTGATCAAGTCTAACGATAAGAAGCGGGCCCGTCTGAATGCTATGCGTTATCTGCTGAACAGTGTGCCGTATCCGAATAAGAACCCGGATCTGGATCTGGCTGCTGACCCGCTGATCGTGCGCACCGCTGGCGATACCGGTGCTGCAAACCAGCTGATTGTGAATGCTTAAGTTTTTTGATTGAGGGAACACCATGACAGTAAAACAGAATGCACACGCAGTGAACGTTGTAGAGACTTTCAAAGCCAAACTACCGCCAGAAACCATTGCACAGGTGGGCGAGAATCACTTTGATGAGCTCTCGCTGCTGATCGAATCGGCGATCAGCGCGGCGGTGTTTGATGAGATGGAGAAGGCTGCAAACAAGGTTGATCAGCTGGCCCATGACATCCGTCACTTTGCTGAGTACTTTGATCGCGACTGAGTGATCATCGCCTGATGATAAACCGTACAGGACTGTCGTTCTGTGCGGTTTTTTCGTTTTCAGGCAGCTGGTTGTCGTCTGGTGGTAGCACGAATCTGATTAATAGCGCATAATAACCAACTAAATTACTTGGTTATTGGTGCTGTTTATCAGAGCACCCTCGTTTTATTTTGCAATAAGGCCAAATCTACTATGCAGAATGTAAAGAATATTATCGCGGTTGCTTCCGGCAAAGGCGGTGTAGGTAAGTCAACAACGACGGCCAACCTGGCGCTGGCTATGGCTGCCGAAGGTTTTCGGGTAGGCGTACTGGATGCCGATATTTACGGACCGAGTATGGGAATGATGCTGGGGGTGCCGGCCGAGATGCGCCCTGAGCCGGTCGGAGAGCAGGCGATGCGCCCGGTGACTGCGCAGGGGCTTGAGGTGATGTCGATCGGTTTTCTGATCGATGACAGCCAGCCGATGGTGTGGCGGGGGCCGATGGCCAGTGGCGCATTGCAGCAGTTACTGACCCAGACCGAATGGGGCGATCTGGATTATCTGTTTGTCGATATGCCACCGGGTACCGGTGATATTCAGCTGACTCTGTCGCAGAAAGTGCCGGTAACCGGCGCAGTTGTGGTGACAACGCCACAGGATATCGCCCTGTTGGATGCTAAAAAAGGCATTGAGATGTTCCGCAAAGTGGATATTCCGGTTCTGGGGGTTGTAGAGAACATGAGCGTGCATGTATGCAGCAATTGTGGCCACAGTGAAGCAATCTTCGGTCAGGGCGGCGGTAATGAACTGGCGGAGAAGTACAGCACACCTCTGCTGGGGCAGCTGCCGCTGAAACTGGCTATTCGTGAAGGTATGGACAGCGGTAAACCACCGGTAGTGGCTGATCCGGATGGCGCGGAAGCGGCTATCTACCGCGCCACCGCCCGCGAGGTAAATAACCTGGTGCAGGCGCTGAACTCTCAGGCTGGCGGGATGCCGAATATCTCTATTCAGTCGGACTGATTAACGGACTGAAACTCACCTCCCGGAAGGCCGTATTTTTTTCTGAAAAATGCGGCTTTTTTATGCCAGAAACGCTATCATGTGCGGCCCTAAAAATCCGATTAATCAGACACAGTGGAACAAGGCATGGGAATTAAATCAGACAGCTGGATTCGCCGCACCTCTCTGGAACATGGCATGATCGAACCGTTTGAGCCGAATCAGGTTCGCCGCCGTAATGATGAGCGCCTGATCTCCTATGGTACATCCAGCTACGGCTATGATGTCCGCTGTGCCGATGAGTTCAAGATTTTCACCAATATCAACTCTTCCGTGGTTGACCCGAAAAGCTTTGATGAAGGCAGCTTTGTCGATGTTAAATCGGATGTCTGCATCATCCCGCCAAACTCTTTTGCTCTGGCCCGCACCGTGGAGTACTTCCGTATACCCCGCGATGTGCTGACCATCTGTCTGGGCAAAAGCACTTATGCTCGTTGCGGTATCATCGTTAACGTAACGCCGCTGGAGCCAGAGTGGGAAGGTCATGTGACCCTGGAATTCTCCAACACAACACCGCTGCCAGCGAAAATTTACGCTAACGAAGGTGTAGCGCAGATGCTATTCCTGGGCGCAGACGAAGTATGTGAAACCTCTTATAAAGACCGTGATGGTAAGTATCAGGGGCAGACAGGAGTGGTTGTTCCCCGTACATGATCAAGTCGAGAGAAAAAATTCAGGGGTTCTGGCAACAGGTTGAGCAAACCATTGACCGAGTGCTGGACAGTGAGAGCAACAACCAGTTCGATGCCGAATCCCTGCTGTTGGAATACAGTGAAAGCCTGCGCAGTATCGACTCAAACCTGACTTTCCACTTCGAACGCGAAGATGGAGAAGGCAGCGTTGAGATGATTTTTGGCTGTGACGGTTATCCGGAATCGATCAGCACTGTGCTGAGTCTGGTGGGCGCTGCTCCGGATATTGGTGGCGTGCGCTTCGTGGCGTTTAATCATCGTTATGATCCGGTTCCCGGCTGCATCAATCTGGGCGACGATCAGGTTGAGCTGAACGAGTTCTGGTTCGGAATGCGTCTGGAGGGCCGTCGCTGCCATCTCGATATCTATATGCAGGATATGCCAAAGAATCTGGAGCTTGAGCCTCGTGTTGAAGCGGTGATGATCTATCTGGATGCGTTGATCGGCGAATACGATCTCATGACCAGAGTCTCGACGCTGGACTGGTTCTCGCTGCCGGCAGATCCGCTGGATTACGGTCTCAAACCGCTGTCAGGTTTGCGTGACTATTTCGATCAGCTGCGGGATCAGATTGATCTGATCGGATTGACCTACCACTGATATTTATACTGTGCCGGGCGGGAGGGGGCGAACCCCCGTATCAGCCCTTATGCATCAGTTATCTGACAAAATGTAGACGGTCCCTTCGTCTTCATCGCGTGGGGGCATAGGCGGTTGTTTCCATGCAGGCATATTCCAGTCCTCAATCAGTTTGTTGGTTTGAGGCTTGGAATCGCACATTCAATGACTCCGGCCTCATAAATAATATCGTCACCTGTCAGTCAAACATAAGTATGAATTACAGACTTATCTGAATTCGAACTAAAATTGTGAAGTCGGGACTATATGCGGCATTTTCGGACACTGAACCGCAAAACCGTGGTTAACAGGCACCAGGAGAGAAGCGATGAGCCAGCTGTTAGCAAGTTTAATTGAACAGGTACGCACAGATTACCTGGCGATGATGGAGCAGGCTGATGGCCAGCATCCTTATACCGTTGCTGAAAAACTCTGTAATGAGCGCCTCTATCTTGATGCCGATGCCCTGGCTCCGATTGTCGCGGAAGATCCAACTTTGTTGGCAGCCCGTGGTGGCAATCTGATTGCCAATGAACAGGAAGCGGATAATCCCTGTGTTGGCATGATCATCAGCGCCAATATCGCTGCGGCGATGATGGAGGGGCTGGTTGATACCGCGCTGGAGAATGGCTGGCTGTCGCTGGATGAAGAGGGGCGGCTGATGCTGGATGCCGAAGAGCTGAAACTGCCAGAACCGGTCCCTGCACAGCAGGATTATAGCGAGTCTCAGACGGCTAAAGATAATCTGACCAGCCGCAGTGCCAGTATTCTGAGCCAGTTGATGGGTGCTGCTGAGTCAGAGTTTGTTGATCAGCTCAGTGAGTCTCAGCATGATGCTTACGCTCTGGCGTTACAGATCGCTTCTGAGCATTCTGTGTTTGCCCCTGATGATATCGCGCCGCTGATTGCAGAGAATCCTTTGCTGCTGGGATTGCGTGGTGATGGCCTGGTAGATCAGGAGATGTTTGACGGTGATCCGCCTGCGGGTCTGATTATCAGTGCGCATCTGACGCAGATGATTGTCAATCAGTTGCTGGAGCTGGCTGTCGAGCACGGTGTGCTGGGTGCTGATAGTAGCGGTCATCCGTTGATTCAGGATCAGGGCGAAGGGCCGGTTATCCATTAAATAACCTCTTGTGGTCTGCTCCCGGACCGCATCTGACGGGCAGTGCTTTCCTGGGCCTGTTAACACTATTTTAATCATCACTGCTGGGGGCAATTTTGCGCCTTAGCAAGGCGAAATATGTGACGTTTAGTTATTCTAAACCAACATATTTCAACACGGCTAAGGAGAAAAATAGCTCCAGCCCATAGGGTTACGACTGAAAAAGTGCCTCTCAGCGTTGTTCGTCGCTTATTTGGAGTAACCAAACTGCGCTTCTCACGCCTTGAGAGGCATTTTTTCAGTTGTAACAGTGTTCATGAAAATAGTGTTAGCAGGCCCTAAGCTATAATGGCAGCTTAGGAGAGCGCCATGAAAAGACGTACCCTGTTATCCGGCCTTCTGGCCTCACCTTGTCTGGTAGGCCTTGCCAGTGCCGCATCAGTCACTACCGCACAGGATCTGCATAACACTCTGGTTACGCTGCCGCGTAACCAGCTGCAGCTATGGGTGGTAGAGCAGATTCGACAGGCCAGGCTGAGTAAGCCGCAATTAATTAAGGCGCTGCTCAGTGCCGGTGTCAGCCATATTGAACCCCGCCCGGTAGGCTTCAAATACCATGCCGTACTGATGGTTGACGCCGCCCGCAGACTTGCTCTGAATGCGGATGGTATCGCCAGCTGGATTCCACTTTTGTGGAATGTTGACTACTTTAAGCACAGCCAGGCCCGCAGTAGAAATATCTCTGGCTGGGTGCTGGAGGAGAGCCGCAATGAACTGCCTGATCTGTCGCCTGCGATTGAATCTTTTGCCGAAGGTATGCAGCTGAAAAGCTGGCAGCAGGTGGATTCCGCTATTACCCGTCTGGCCCGATCCGGAAGTCTGAACGGGGTGTTTGAGCAGATGTTGCCCTGGGCGATCCGGGATTTTCATTCGATTGGTCATAAAGTGATTCTTTTGTCCGGCGTGTTCCGTTGTCTGGAGTATTGTGGCTGGCGTGACAGCGAGACGATATTGCGGGGAACCGCTTTTGCTCTTTTGGCTGATGGCAATGTCGCGGCTGATCGGCGGGATGGCTGGTGGACAGAAGACTATCAACCGAATCTGGTTCTGAGTGAGGCATTGCCAGAGCGTATGTTTCAGGGAGAGGCTTCTGCTGCGGTTACTGCTGAGTTGTTAACGATAATCTGTAGCGGTGATGTCCGGCAGGCAACCGAAGCTGGCGCCATGCAGTTGCGTCAGGGAGCAGCGATTGAGTCCGTATGGGATGCGGTTTTTCTGGCGGCCGCGGATGCAGTGATGAACCGACCGACGATTCCGATGCTGCATTGTGTAACCGTCAGTCATGGATTCTACAGTCTCTGGCAGCGAACCGGTAATCCAGAGCTGCGTCGCCTGATTCCGTTACAGGCGATCAGCTATGTCGCCCGAATGAAAGATGAGCGCAGGGAAGGCAGTTGGAATGGGCTGGATATTCTCAATTACCGGGAGCGGAATAGTGCGGATGCAGCGCCGGATGATCTGCATCAGCAGTTGGGTTCTGAATTGGGCTACGATCCGCAGCAGGCGCGTTCAGTATTGCAGCAGTACCCGCTGGATCAGCACTGGTGGTTACTGAAACGCCAGTTGAATAGCTGGTTATTGTATAAAGCCAATAAAGCCCATGATTTTAAATTCGGTGCAGCGGTACTGGAAACCATGGAGTGGCTATCACCGACCTGGCGGACTGCTTATCTGGTGGCATGCTCACGGTTACTGATGGGCAGTAATATGCCGGACAGTGTTGAAGGGCAGAAGATCGAAGAGTGGTTGGGTGGTGTATTTTAGGGAAAGGCCGGCTGCAGTGAGGCTGCAGCCGGTGTCATAGAGTGTCGATCAGTTTCCGGCCAGCCACTGGTCAAGACCGATCAGGTCCTGCGGGCTCAGCGTACCGATCTGCTGTTTGAAGCGGAACAGATTCTGCACGTAGTTGTAGCGGGCATTAGCGTAGTCACGCTGAGCTGCATAAAGCTGCTGCTCGGCCTGCAGTACGTCAACGACGTTACGGGTACCGACATTGAAGCCCTCTTCGGTGGCTCGCAGCGCAGTTTCACTGGAGACAATGCTCTGCTGACGAGCCGATACGCTGAGGATATCAGTACGCAGGTTACGTAGCAGGTTGCGGGTCTCTTCCACCACAGCACGTTCGGTATCATCTTCCGTATACTGCGCCTGTGCCAGACCGAACTCCGCCTGACGGCTTTGTGAGCTGACCGAGCCGCCGCTGTATAACGGCATGCTCAGAGTCAGGCCGATCTGATTAGACTCAACCCAGCCATCACCGGCGGCGGTGCCGTCATCCCGGTCGTGAGACATAGACAGCGCAATAGTCGGCAGGTGGCCGCTGCTGGCCGCTTTTGACTGCTGGCGGGCAGAATCGGTGTTAGCCTCAGCGATCTGAATTCCCAGGTTACCCTGACGGGCTTTCTCTACCCAGTCAGACGGAGTGCTTGGGGTGATCTCATTAATCGGATAGTCATCGCGCAGCGTATCAATGCTGCTGATCTGCTGGCCAGTCAGACGCTCCAGCGCCTGATAGCTGTTATCCAGATCACCTTCAGCCAGAATCCGCGCCACTTTGGCATTATCAAAGGAAGCCTGTGCTTCATGTACATCGGTGATTGCAATCAGGCCGACTTCAAACTGTGCGTTGACCTGATCAAGACGCCGTTTGATTGCGCGCTCTTCCGCCTGAGTGGTATCCAGTGCGGTCTGGGCCCGCAGCACATTCAGATAGCTTTCGACGCTGCGCAGAATCAGATTCTGTTGTGCCTGAGCGTACTGCAGTTCAGCACTGCGACTCTGTGCCAGCCCCTGCTTGTAGGTAAACCAGGCGCTGGCTGCAAACAGTGGTTGAGTCAACGTCACGGTGTAACCGTGGTTGTTGTACTTATTGTTGCCGGTTTCAATCCGGGTTGTGTTGCCTTTTAGATTCACTGATGGCAGCAGTCCGGCGCGTCCCTGGGGCAGGGTTTCCTGGCCCGCCAGCGAAGCCGCCTCGGCGGCTTTCAGTTGTGGGTCATTCAACAGTGCCTGTTCGTAGATCTCGTTCAGGCTTCCTGCATTAACGCTGCTGCTGATTACTGCGCAGAGCAGGGTGGTAGACAGCCAGGTAGGTGTTGATGATTTCACTGCTCAGATCCTTGTTCCATTAATTGTGGCTCTGGTTCCACCTGTTTAAACAGGCGTTTACCAAGATAACTGTATACGGTAGGTATTACAAACAGAGTCAGCAGTGTACCGAAGGTCATACCGCCAACAATTACCCAGCCCAGCTGCTGTCGACTCTCAGCGCCGGCACCAAAGGCCATAGCCAGAGGCAGAGCGCCGAGCACCGTCGCACCGGTGGTCATCAGAATCGGGCGCAGACGCAGAGTGGCTGCTTCCATAATGGAGTCCTGCAGCGAATGGCCGCGGTCCTGCAACTGATTGGCAAACTCCACGATCAGAATGCCGTGCTTGGTCACCAGACCGATCAGGGTGATCAGGCCGATCTGACTGTAAATGCTCAGTGATCCGCCCCCGAAGTATAGCGCTAACAGACCACCGAACAGTGCGGGTGGTACAGAAAGCATGATAATCAGCGGATTGCGGAAGCTCTCGAACTGCGCCGCCAGTACCAGGAAGGTAAACAGGCCAGCCAGCAGTGCTGTAAACATCAGGCTGTTACCGGACTCCTTGAATTCGCGGGACTGGCCACCAAAGTCATACAGAGTTTCCGGGCTGATTTCAGCCATCTGCTGTTCGATGAAATCCAGTGCTTCGCCAACGCTGTAGCCGGGTGCCAGAATCGCCTGGAAAGTCACCGACTTCATTTTGTCGAAGTGGTTCAGCTCTTTCGGCGCGACGGTTTCATTAACATCAACCACAGAACTCAGCTGAATCATCTGATCATTGTTGCTACGCAGATACAGTGTGCTCAGGTCGGTCGGATCGCGACGCTGATCCGGCTCGATCTGCAGAATGACATCGTACTGTTCACCGTCCTGCTTGAAGCGGGTCACATTACGGCTGGCCATAAAGGTCTCGATACTGCGACCGATCAGGTCGATATCCAGTCCCATCTCAGAGGCTTTATCGCGATTCACATCCAGAGTCAGTTCCGGTTTGTTCAGCTTCAGATCCACATCCGGCTGAATAAAGCCCGGATTCTGCAGAATACGGCCCATCAGCTCATCGGAGATGCGCTTCAGTTCGCCATAGTCTGTGTTGGACTTGATGATGAACTCCACCGGACGGGAGATAAAGCTCTGGCCCAGTGATGGCAGGTTCATGGCAAATGACATGGTACCGGTTACGCCACCGTACAGCTGTGGCGTCAGCTCAGCGCTGATTGTCTGCTGTTTACGCTCACGCTCTTCCCAGGGTTTCAGGCCGAGGAAGATCATTGAGTCGGTATCGGTCGGGAAACCAACGATAGAGAAGTAGCGATCACCTTCCGGTACCTGGCTCAGCATACCTTCGATCTGGCGGGTGTAACGGTCGACGTAGTCTACCGATGAGCCCTGCGGTGCGATGGACATCGCCAGGATATCGCCGCGGTCTTCAAACGGTGCCAGTTCCTGAGGCAGTTGGGTATAGAAGTAGCCAGC
>JAOXSA010000087.1 GCA_025800245.1 Amphritea sp.
CCGATCGTCTGCGCGCTGCGGGAAAACCGCACAAGGTCGTCATCACAGCCGTCGCTCGAAAGCTCACCACAATCGCAAACGCGCTCGTCAAGTCAGGACAAAATTGGACTTCTCAGACCGTCTGAGAAATACAGTTGCTAGTAGCAGGGCAATTATAATTTTTCTTTTCCGGGGCTGTGCGAATGAAAGAATTTTACCGTACGTTTGTATCCGCATAGGTAAAACACGCGCAGGGCTTCAGCCACTCCAGAGGATGGTCGACAGAAGATAACAGCGGAGTTCTCAAACGGAACCATGCGTATGCCCTCGCCGAACTCAGGATGTGGCGCGCGGCTATGGGCGTCTATCAGTTATTTTGCATAGCGGGGAAAGGGCTTCGCGCTTTTAACGCAACGGTCCCTTTTCAAGCGCCAGACCTGGGTGATATCCGCAGGTCGCTATCAGCAGATGGTCAGCTATCCTCTTTATAAAATCCGATCACATCATTCTCTGTTGTGGCTCCCAACCCGTTCAGCAGTCTGTTGGAATAATTGAAATAGGCGCAGACTTGATTGACCTCCAGGATCTCGCCGTCACTGCATCCCATGATTTTCAATGCTTCGAAATCCGATTTGATCAGCTTGCCCACATCGGTGGTCAGTTTGGCTGCATAGCGCAGCAATGCCAGTTCTTTGCCCTCGAATTCATCCTCGGGGCGATGCGCCTTGAGGGCGATAAAAATCCGGTCGCTTCGGGGCTGATCCTTGATCAGGTTGCGGACATTCATGAAGTGATGGGTAAGCGAATAGGTGCAATCATTGAGGATTGAGGTGTAGCTCGCAACCACTTCGAGGAACCAGAAGGGCAGCACGTTGTCTTGTGAATGCAGCACTGACCGATACAGCGTTACATGCCCGTTCATCGTTTCAGGCCGCAGCGAA
>JAOXSA010000137.1 GCA_025800245.1 Amphritea sp.
AAGTGCTGCTTGGGGGATCGGTCGCTTCCCCAATCAGACGGTCGCAAAGTCTTGATATTATTGGCCGCTGCCATGAGACCAACTTTGAACCCGGCACGAGTTTCCTCTATTCGAACGCAAATTTTCTGTTGGTGACTGAAATCCTCGAACGTCAGTCAGGGCAAAGCCTTGGGGACTTGATGCAGCATCACATCTTTGACCCTGCAGGACTTACAGCCACCCGCTACGAACCTCTGCACAGCGATATTATTCCACACCGGGCCACGGGATATCTGAAAAGATCTGAGGGGTATCAACTCGCTGCGTTGCAAACCGAGTTGACTGGCGATGGCGCGCTGGTCAGTACCCTTACTGACATGATCCGGTGGGCAGAATACTGCGACAGGGACCCGGATGGGCGGATCAGCCGGATCTCAGAACGCTGCATCTTTGCGAACGGTCGTCACAGTGACTACGGTCTGGGTTACTATATTCGCGACTATAACGGTTTGGCGACGCTGGGACATAATGGAACCTGGCCTGGATTTCGATCCGAGATACTGCGAGTGCCTGAACGAAGCCTGTCTGTTATCGGATTGGCAAACGTCAATATGATCGACCTATCCGGTCTGACACGAGATATCGTTGACCTGATGGCGGCGCGGCAGTCTGAAAATGCCCCGGCATGGAAACGCAAACAAGCTCAAACCTTCGCAGCGATTACCAAAGGTGCCTATCTCAATTCCGAAACCGGGGATTTCTTCCATCTGGCAGAATCAGATGGCACCCTAGCATTCGGGATATATGGGGGCGAGCTTGAATTGGTGGCCGATACACCTTCTACTAGTCAGTTCCGCTACAGTCATGAGTACAGATCTGTTGACTGGAGTCAGGCCGAACACGGCATCATTACATTGACCAAGATGAACGGCGAAACCATCACGGCCCGAAGTGCTGAATCACTTGAGCCGGCTCGTGATTTGCCGGATTACTGCGGGAATTTCTATCATGACGAGATTGGCATAAAAATTCAACTGGTCCCTGACGCCAATGATCTCAGAGTGAAATTCGATGGCGCGTTCGCGCCACATCTTACGTGGCGAGTGCATCCGATCAGCTGCGACGCAATTCTGGTGTACTCAGATGACGGAGATTGGCGGTGCCAGTTTGTGTTGATCTATCCCAAGACTGGAAAAACAAAGGGGCAGTT
>JAOXSA010000138.1 GCA_025800245.1 Amphritea sp.
GTGGCTCGTTAGTCCATCCGGGGTCCAACTTTCTACCGCAGCCTCGGGCAGCTCGATAGTCTGCCCGGGATCATAGGCCTCGTGCGAGACTTCGGGTGGCTCGTTAGTCCATCCGGGGTCCAACTTTCTACCGCAGCCTCGGGCAGCTCGTTCGTCTGCCCGGGATCACAGCAGATTTATTTAACGTACAGGCTCGGGACATTTTGAAGGCGCGGCATCTTCTGCTACGTTCTCTCATGGAAGTCGTTTGTTCTATTGCCAGTTCTGGAATGTGACTGCATCAGGGGCCCTGTACTTTTGCGTCTGGGGGTGTTGGGTATGGAGCTTTCGGTTAATCTGGTAGGTTTAGTTGTTGGCCAACCTATCTAGAGCACAACTTGAAGCGGTCAGGAGATGGTGTCCGTGTTGATCGAGTTGTGTATTTGTCGGTGAGACTTCGGGATATTTATTGTGTGGGGATTGCTTTTGATTACTCATCAGTGTTTTGCACATCCCTTGCAGTCATGCAGGAAGCCAAAGTTGATGATGTGGGTTCGTTGCTTTTCTGTTGAGTGAGATGACTTGCATTCAGGTTGTTGTACTGCATGTTGCATCCGTGATTTCGGCAAGCTGTCATTTTTTTCCAGCGTTTCAGGGCCCTCATACCAGGGCTGGCCAGGGATCCACCGCCCTGGGCCTGGTCGGTCTTTGCAGTCTTGATACAGTGACTGGATTGTTGGCTGTGATGTTTGCTCCGTCGACCAGTTCCTTTTCGGCAATAGATGCTCGTGGTAACTGTACCTTCGGTCATCAGCGGTTCCGGTGTTGTCAGTCGTCAGCGGTTCCGGCGTCTGTCCTACTGGAAGCCGTCCTTCCTGGGCTTGTGCCCCTTCCGGCTTCCGCGGGATTGACATGTCCGTTTTCCCAGGGCTATCTGCCTGCTACCCGTCCGAGACCGCAGGAGCGGTAGTCGTGGTCCACGAGTCTTCAGTACGAGGTATCTCGGTGTTCACCGGAATGGTACGTACGCATCTAACCTGGCACGGCAGACT
>JAOXSA010000142.1 GCA_025800245.1 Amphritea sp.
ATCCTGGTGGCAGACAGCTGTCTCACTGCGCGGTCACTGTCATTCAGCATAGCTGTCAAGATTATCTCCCCGTGGGCAAAGAACGCATCCTCTGGACGACGTTGACTATTTCCTGGAGTTCTTGTGGCTGCCGCGTCAACAATTTTGCAGTAGCTGAAACTGACAGCGGCTCCCTTGCTGAAACGCGGGCTGGCCTTCACAAGGTACCACATCGGCGCGTAGACCTGCCAAATAGGTATATCTCGCCCTTTACACCAGGCTTTTGTCAGGATGATCTGTTCCGGCGAACAGGACCAGTAACCGGATAGCCAGCGTCAACCATCGGGAGTGGTTGACTTGCCCCGGATATCTCCGGGCTGAAGCGGCTGGTACCTACCCGCTCAGAATCGACCGCCCGACAGAAGCTGGAAAGAAGCTGGTGATCGGCAGACAGATCCGATCACACCTCGTCGGTTGGTTCCTGGACGAAGGTCGAGATGAGCTGGAAGTCGATCACAGGAAGCCGGTGGAAATCCTCGCATAGCTTTCGCCGTAGGCGATGGAGTTCAGGTTTGGTCGGATCTGTCTGCCGATCAGCAGCTTCTGTCCAGCTATTGTCGGGCGGTCGCTGCTGGGCGGGCACCAGCCGCCACAGCTCGGAGAAAACCACTCCCGCTGCTTGACGCTGGCTATCCGGCTACTAGTCCTATACACCTGAACAGATCAGCCCGACAAAAGCCCGGTGCTGAGGTCAGGTATATCCAGCAGGTCTACGCACATGTGGGGTTCCTCGTCAAGGCCAACCCGGGTTTCAATAAGGGAGACGCCCATCTGCTCCAACTCATGCAGTT
>JAOXSA010000148.1 GCA_025800245.1 Amphritea sp.
CGCGTCTGAAATGGTGCCGGCACCAAGAGTCGAACTCGGGACCTACTGATTACAAGTCAGTTGCTCTACCAACTGAGCTATACCGGCATCAGCAGCGAAGTGGCGCACATATTACTCACGCACCCCGGTGCTTGCAACCCCTTTACATAATTTTTTTTCAATTTTTATTCCGCTTGGAAAGTATTTCTTCAGGGCATTGATTTTATTAGCACTTTCTTTGAATGCATCGGCTTCCAGCCAGACCTCAAACAGATCTCGCTTGCTGACTACCTGATACAGATCGGGATTAAACAGACCGATCATACGATCGCGGGCCCGGTTCAGCTCAGTGCGGGTCGCATAGCGCCCCACAATATACACCGCTTCCTGATTCATCTCGGCAACTTCAGCACCAAAACCCATCCGCTGCAGGTTCTGCAACATACTGTGCTTGGCATCTTCCGATAACGGCTGACGCAATACCAGCTCGTAAGCCAGTACACGCTCTTCATCCATAGGCTTGATAACTGACCGGATCTGCAACTCCTGTAAGCGTTGCTGCAGCAATTCAGCCACCGACAGGCTTTTCACACCGGTCAGCACGTCACAACGTCGGGCATCATCGGGAGCAACCGCCTCTCGCGGCAACAGTAACGACTGATCCACCTCTCCCAGCATTCTGATCCGGGATACACCGTCAAACTGTTCAACCGTGATCTGACTATCCTGCTGTTGCCGCATCTGCCAACCAAAATAGAGCGCATTTACCAGTAGCAACAGAATAAACAGCCAACGCATCATATCGATCCTTAACCCAATGCCAATTCAAGACCGCCCATCACCAGATCCGGACACCATTGCGCACCATCCACCAGCGAACAGAACAGCTCACCATCCCCGCCAGTAACATAGAGCGGCGCATCACCTGCCATCTCCCGCACCTGTTTAGCCAGGGCCATAAATGTCAGATTAATCCCATGCTGTACAGCCTCAGACGTATTCACACCCGGTCGGCTCTCGAACGCTTCCGCCGAATGATCAACGATAATCTCTGCCGTATTACTCAGCAGATTCCGACTCATCAGCTGAATGCCGGGGATAATATACCCACCTTTATGACACCCATGATCGTCAATCTGCTCAATAGTGATAGCACTACCACAATCCACAACCCAGCAGGCACGCTTTGCCTTATCCCAACCACTGAGAATTGCCAGCCAGCGATCAACTCCCATTCGTGAAGGATCAGCATAGCTGTTCACAACCTCACCACAACGAGATTCAGTTTGTGCGAACTCTGGCTCCACACCCCACCGGGCCCGCGAAAAGTCGGATACTTGCTGATTAGCATCCTTACCTGCGACCGAAGCCACCCTGACCCGCTCAACCAAAGCAGGCCAGTCTTCCTTAGCGAGATCATCCAGCCTGATTGCTCCACGCCGATTCTCCGACACCATCCGCCACTTCAGAAATGTATTCCCGATATCAACATCAAGAACCGTCATACCAGCCTCACACTGACCTCGCCACCGTGATACGCTTTAATACCACCATCACTTTCCAGCAGTAGCGCACCACTGTTATCCACACCGCGACAGATGCCCTGCTCCTGGCGATTGCCCAGATGCAGACTGATCACCTGCCCCCGATGGGCATTTGACGCCTGCCACTCATCGGCAAATGAAGCAAAGCCCTCTTCGGCAAACTGCTGCAGCACCGGCACCATCTCATTCATAAACTCAGCAATCAGTTGATTCCGCGACGGCGCCTCCCCTGCGACCCGCTTAAGATCGATCCATGGCTGATCAATGGCCTCATCCGCACTGTCTGGCATAGTGACATTGATACCGACCCCTATCACGACGAAGCATTCACCGGCCGCATCACCACTCATTTCCAGCAGCACGCCTGCTAGCTTACGACCACGCCAGAGCAGATCGTTAGGCCATTTCAACTCTATACCTTCCACTCCCACAGCCTTCAGACCACGAAGCAGCGCCACACCCACAGCCAGACTCAGCCCTTCCAGTGCCGCAGCTCCACGACTGAACTGCCAGGTAAGAGAGAAACAAAGGTTGCTGGCAAACGGACTGACCCAGCCACGACCCCGACGCCCTCGTCCGGCTGTCTGCTGTTCCGCGAGATACAACGAACCATGACCATCGGTCCAGACCGACTCCATCGCCATCGCATTGGTTGAAGGAATCGTCAGATTCAGTGAGATCTTCGAAAGCGCCTGAGCAGCCTCCGGTTTCAGATGCGCCCGGATCTGCTCCAGCACCAACAGATCCAGGCCACCTGGAATCCGATAGCCTCGCCCCTTAACGCTGTACACCTCAATCCCTGATTCTTCAATCAGCCTGATCTGCTTCCAGATGGCACTACGACTGACACCCAGCGCCTTACCCAGATCCTGACCGGAGTGAAACTGCCCATCAGCCAATACTTCCAGCAACGCTTCCATCATTGTCTTAATCCTGTGCAGGGCTGACCGGAATACGTTGCAACACAATAAAGCTGTAGTCATAGGGATTATGACCTGAGGCATCAAAGTCCTCACGCCCAACTTCCATCCACTCACCGGGATTAAACTCCGGGAACCAGGCATCGCCATGCACATCGGCATGAACCTGAGTCAGATATAAACGGTCCGCTTCGGCCAGCGCCTGCTCATAAATCTGAGCACCACCGATAATCATTGCCTCATCACCACCATCGATCATGCAGATACTCTCGGCCAGCGCTTTCGCCGCCTCGAGACTGTGCACCACCTTCACATTCTCCGGCGCATAATCCGGATCACGGGTAATGACGATATTGGTCCGTCCTGGCAGAGGCCGCCCGATCGACTCAAAGGTTTTCCGCCCCATAATGATCGGTTTACCCATAGTTACCTGCTTGAAGTAACGCAGATCCTCCGGCAGATGCCAGGGCAGGTTATTATTAATACCGATCACCCGGTTCTGAGCCTGCGCTACGATAATGGCCAGATTCATCTTGATAGAAACACGTACAGTAAATGGTTAGAATGTTACGAATTCTACGTTTATCTAAACTTCCAGTCACTAGGACCGAGCCTCATGCCTGATATTTTCATAGAAGATGAGTTAACCCCAGAAGCAAGCGCCATGCTTCAAGCTCTTTATAGTCGCTCATGCGATAGCGCACGCGCGCACATTGACACTGTGCATAAAAAGGGCAGTGCCAAGTTTATGGAAAGCTATTATGTTGGCTACGGTCACGCCTCAATAGGTGATTGCGGAACTACGACCATCTTTATTGAAGGTGTTTCGACAATAGCCTGCAAAGCAATTCAAGACAATCCCCTGTATTCCGGCCAGGAATCATCTACACGATACATAGATTTTACCAAGCAAGGCTATGTCGATCCTATTCAATCAGATCTTTCGAAAGAAATATTCGAAAACTGGCTATCTTTTTATGAAGAAAGCCAACAGTCTGTCCTAGATCATCTTAAATCCACTTTCACAAAGCCTGAAGGTACGTCAGATAGAATATGGGAGAAAACTCTAGAAGCAAGAAAGTTCGATATTCTGCGAGGCTTCCTACCATCGGGAGTTAAGACACAATTAGCTTGGACAACCAATCTCCGTCAAGCTGCTGACAAGCTAAAACTCTTACGACACCATCCGACAAAAGAAGTGTCTGCTATCGCCAATAAAACTACAGACATCTTAAAACAAAAATACCCTAGTAGCTTTGGCCATAAAACCTACTCTGACCAAGAGAGCTACTTAGCCAAAACTGCTAGTTCTAATAATTATTTACAATGGCCAAATGATACAAGAGACTGTGTGTTCGAATACTCTACAACAATTGACAATACTCAACTAGAAAACAATGATCTTGATACCATTTCTTCACGCCCAATTAAGACAAACTTACCACGCCATATAGCACAATATGGCCAATACAAATGCCGGTTTCTTCTAGATTTTGGCTCATTTAGAGACTTACAACGACACCGCAACGGAATCTGCAGGGTTCCACTAATAACTGATCAATTTGGTTTTAATCCCTGGTATGTAAGCCAGCTCCCAAGTGAACTTCAAGCAAAAGCCAAAAAACTAATAAAATCTCAATTCAGCCTAATAAGAGAACTGCAAAAGGAAAGCCACGTTTCTAGCGCTGAACTTCAGTATTACTACCCGCTAGGTACCGATCTTCTATGCGAAACTGTCTATGATCTACCGCAAATGGTATATGTAACCGAACTCAGAGCTGACAAAACAGTCCACCCAACACTTCGCTTTATAATGCACCACTTCCATAAAGCACTTAAGAGTGAACACCCCAAACTAAAGCTATATACAGATTTAGACCCAGACAACCTTGACTGTAGAAGGGGTCATCAAGACATCTTGAAAAAAAACTAAGGCACATAAAGCCTATGAAATAGTTTTGAACTTTCACTAGTTTTACTTGTATACGCCTCTTTACGATTTTTGTAAGAGGCATTACAAGTGCTAGAAAGGGCTGAAAAAACCAAGTTTGCAACCCTCATACCGGAATACAGCTTAACCTTTTGAAGCGCATGACTTTGCATTTCCAAAACTAATGCTGCACCATTATGACCACCAAATCCAGGAGCCACATGCCCACATAATACAATCGATATTCCCAATCTAGCTAAATCAGAAGTACCATCAACATATGCACATATATTATCTGGAATAGAAATCAATTCCTTTACTGGAGCTAAGTAAACCTTACCTCGTTCCATTATGAAATAGTCATTATCCATTACTGAGTGAAGATTAGGATAAGTGCTCTGATCCTTAACATCTACTATCCCTTCACAAGAAGACAGCTCAAAAACTTCTTCCCCTAAATGTAGACTTATTGAATGCTCACGAACGTTTTCTATATCTAATGATGAAATTTTTAATTCACTAGAAGCTATTAGTTTTAACAAATCCCGATCTGATATAACCATCTATAACAACCCCATTAAATCCACATATGTCTTTTTCATTTTTTCTTGATTTTTAACCGCTCGCCAATTCCAATCTGACAAATCACTGACATTTAATGCATATAACTTTCTAACAAACTGTGAAGGCACTACATCCAAATATGCCACTCCTATGCAACTTTCATTATTCCCGACGCAAATATAATCTCCAGGTTCAATTACATCACTTAAATCGTTAACATCTTTAACTGTAATTTTAGCCTTAACCAAGCTATACAAATCCACCTTCTGAGGAAGAACATGCAGGTGAAAATGATCAACACACCCATTACCAGTACAACTACTCACCCCATGCTGAAAGAAACCAACTTTACGCCTATAAACAAACTCCAACAATCGCATCCACTCACTTAAAATTATTTTCAACTCTTCTTTTTCTTCATAATAAAAATCCGGCAATCCTGATACATGCCTCTTGGATACGATGAGAACATGCCCTTCTTCTAAAGCCCCTAATGTAGGGATCACATAAAATGACTTATATTCTCTTAATATCCTTTCATGAACAGGAAAGCTATCATCAAAACTAATATTTAAATCATCATTCAAACAAAAAGGACAACCTGTCATCTCAAAGCTACTTGACATTTTCTTTTAATTCCAACAATTCTTTATCACTAGATATCACCAATACGGCCTCATAAGCTAATCCATTGTTCTTTAATGCTCCTTTACCATTTTCATCCATTCTATCTACTAGCATGAAAATTTTATTAACAGCAGCACTACTATATGCAACCAATAAATTGGCAGAGTCAACCAATCGATTTGAAGTCACTCCTACATCATGCACCATTATTGCATTCTTCTTATTCCTAATATCACCATCCCAGTATTGGTTTTCTAGAACCCGAGGAGAACTTCTCATCATTATAAAGGGCAGACCTAGAATTGATGCTACTTTATAGCCTAATAAGTAGTTACCATCCACAGGAACAAGAATAAAGCTATCCGAAAGATTTCTAAATGTATTTTTTACTCTATTAGCCACAATGACAGATATCCTATCTGCCACCAAATCAACGTTCATCACATCTACAAAGTTTAAATAATAATCAACTTCTTTATATAACTTAGCTTTCTCATCAGTCTGATCTACAATAACATTCGAACATTTACAAACCTCTTCAATAACCTCGACCTGCTCTGCCTCGGTCTGAAAAGGAAGTTTTAAGATAGCCTCTATCTCTACCCTTAACTTTTCAATATCTCCATTAGTGATATTTAAACGCCGAAACAGCTGTCTTAATTCGAGTCGCTCTTGCTCTTTTACCTTGTAGCTATTATTAAAGTAAGCATTTAAGGTTTCATTAACTGTATCTAAAACAACATTCTCTTTAAATTTTTTATATTCATCCCCTTCAAAATAGCTTTTTAATATTCGCTCCAATCTTCTTTCTTCTGAGTCTCTCAAATATTTTGAAATCACTGGGATAGGTACATGCTTATCTAATATGGTAATAACCGAAAGCACCCCCAATATAAATATTATAATTTGAGAGAAAGGGACACTATCTAAGAATAGTCCTAGTTCGTTCATCTTTTATTCCTTTGCGAGATAAATAAAAATGCAGCACCCAACAGAATCATTGGAATCGATAAAACCTGCCCCATCGTCAGCCAGTCCAGCGCCACGAAGCCTATATGGTCATCCGGCTCACGGAAAAATTCGACAAACGAACGGAACACACCGTAAAGAACCAGGAACATTCCGGACACTGCCATTTTCGGTCGAGGTTTGGCGGAGTAGAACCAGAGCACCACAAACATCACCACACCTTCCAGCACAAACTCATACAGCTGTGACGGATGCCGGGCCAGCGCATCACCGGCACGAGGGAAGACCACCCCCCAACTCTGATCGGTCGCTCTGCCCCAGAGCTCACCACCGATAAAGTTACCCACACGCCCCGCACCCAGACCAATCGGAATCAGTGGCGCAACAAAGTCTCCGATATCGAAGAAGCTCTTCTGATATTTCCATGAGAAGAATGCAATAGCAGCAATCACCCCCAGTAAACCACCATGGAAGGACATGCCTCCCTCCCAGACAGCAAACAACCAGAGGGGATCATTCAGGAACTGATCAAAGTTATAGAACAGGACATAACCAAAGCGGCCACCCAGCACCACACCGATTGCACCCCAGAAGATCAGATCTGAAACCTGCTGCTCATTCCAGCCCGAGCCCGGACGCCTGGCTCGCAGATTACCCAGATACCAGGCAGAACCAAAGCCCACCAGATACATCATGCCGTACCAGTGAATTTGAAGTGGACCAAGCGCAATGGCTATTGGATTTATGTCATGAACCCACATCTGGAAAACTATCCCCCTGCATAGAAAACCCGCTGATCTAATCATGCCGTGAAGCACCAGACAATAGCTATCTCAGCCGGATTGTTTTTTAATGACTGTTCTGTGACCCGAAAGTGAGCCCGAAGTTGCTATGTGCCTGATCGTCTTTGCCTATCGCAGCCATCCCCGCTACAAACTGATTCTGGCAGCCAACCGGGATGAGTTCTTCGCTCGCCCTACTGCCCCGATGCAATTCTGGAGAGATAATCCGGATCTGCTGGCGGGAAAAGACCTGCAACAAGGTGGCACCTGGCTCGGTCTGAACAGAAACGGCCGGTTCAGCGCCCTGACCAATCACCGCGATGGCCAGCGCCCTGCCACCGGCATCCGCTCCCGGGGCTTTCTGCCACTGGATTTCATCACTGGCGATACCAGCGCAGCCGATTTTGCAGTCCATACACCGGTGCAGGACTACGATGGATTCAACCAGATAGTGATGGATAGCATCCGCACCGATGATGACACTCTCTGCTATCTCAGTAATCGCAGTGATTCTCAGATACTGCAACCGGGAATATATGGTCTGAGCAATGCTGTACTGAACAGCTCATGGCCAAAAACTGATAGTCGCCGGACAGCCCTGCAAGCGCTTATTGAGCAAGAAGATGTAACCACTGATGATCTGATTGCATTAATGAACGACCCGACGCTCTATCCTGATGATCAGTTACCGGACACAGGTATCAGTCAGGAGTGGGAACGCGCCCTCTCTGCCAGTTTTATAACAATGGAAAACTATGGCACCCGGGCCACTACTGCCCTGCTGATAGATTACAGCGGCAATATTGAGATCGCCGAGCAGAATTACGATAACTCAGGCCGGAGCGATCTGAAACAGTTCACGCTTCAGCCAGAGCTTGAAACAGAAAAGGCCTGAGATCTGTCAGATGTCTCAGTCTGGAATACTTGGCCGGGTCAGCTGCCCCAGACCGAGATCTTTAAGTGCGTTGCGCAGCACCATGTGAATTTTATCCACATCGTCCATCACAATAATCTGCTGCAGCAGCGCTTTAGCCCGCTCAAAGCTGACCCCGCGAATAGCGTATTTCACCTTCGGCAAATTAGTTGCGTTCATGGACAGCACATCGTAGCCCATCGCCATCAACAGAATGGCACCACCGGGATCTGCAGCCATCTCACCACAGATACTCACTGAAACATTCTCTTTATGGGCTTCACGGGCAATGAACTGCAACGCTTTTAGCACTGCCGGGTGGTATGAGACATACAGATCCGCAACCCGCGGATTGTTTCGATCCACCGCCAACAGGTACTGGGTAAGGTCATTGGAGCCAACCGAGATGAAATCAACCCGCCGGGCAAAACGGCGTACCTGATACACCGCCGCAGGCACCTCAACCATCACCCCAATCAGCGGCTGATTGACCACGTGACCCTCTTCCCGCAGCTCATCCACCGCCTGAGCGATCAACTGCTTGGCTTCATCAACCTCCTGCACACTGGTCACCATCGGCAACATAATGCGCAGATTATCCAGCCCCTCAGCAGCCCGTAACATCGCCCGGATCTGAACCAGGAATATCTCCGGATGATCCAGGGTTACCCGGATACCCCGCCAGCCGAGGAACGGGTTATCTTCCTCAATCGGGAAATATGGCAACGGTTTATCGCCGCCGATATCCAGCGTCCGCATTGTCACCGGACGGGGCGCGAACGCCTCCAACTGGCGACGATAGGTTTCCATCTGATCATATTCACTGGGGAAGAAATCCCGAATCATAAACGGAATCTCAGTCCGGTACAGACCGATACCCTCAGCCCCCCGGTCCAGCGAACGCGCCACATCGGTCACCAAACCGGTGTTTACCCATAGCGGCATACGATAACCATCGGTGGTTTCCGCAGGCAGCTCTTTCAGTCCTTCAAGCCCGGCGTTAACCTCATTCTCTTCACGGAGAATATCCCGGTAACACTGCGCCAGATCTTCAGACGGATTAACGAATACCCGCCCCGAATAACCATCAAGGATAACGGTCAGCCCTTCGATACGGGTATAGGGCAGATCCACCGCCCCCATTACCGTCGGAATACCCATTGAACGGGCCAGAATCGCGGCGTGAGAGTTACCCGAACCATTCACGGATAGCAGACCCGCGAGCTTTTCAGTCGGCACTTCTCCCAGCATCGCCGGGGTCAGCTCATCGGCGACCAGAATCGTATCTTCAGGAAATTCAATCTCAGACAGCGCCGGACCGGATTCCTGCAGGCAGGTCAGCATCCGTCGACCCAGATCTTTGATATCCGTGGCCCGCTCACGCAGATAGGGATCATCCATCAACGAGAATTGCTGAACATGCTCGCTGATAACGCTCTTCAACGCCCCCTGAGCCCAGTTGCCTTCCTTAATCCGGGCAATCACCTCGCCGGCAATAGCGTTGTCATCCAGCATCCGGATATACACATCGAACAGCTCACGCTCTTCAGAACGTAAGCGCTTAGCAAGGCTGCGCCCCACCTTTTTGATATCCCGACGAACCGCCGCCAGCGCCTGCTTGAACTTAGTCACTTCAGCTTTGATATCGTCAGTCTTTCGCTCTGGCACACCATCAAGGTCAGCCAGCGGCGTCATCACCACCGCAGGGCCTATGGCTACACCGATACAACCAGCAACACCCTCAAACTTACGATCTGACTCGGTTTTTTCACCACTACCAACCTGATTGATCGAGCCTGTGGCTTCAGCATGGGCAATCGCGCCCGCCAGCTGCGCCGACATGGTGACCAGAAACGCCTCTTCCGCTTCATCAAAACGGCGACTGGCTTTCTGCTGCACAACCAGTACGCCCAACAGGTTTCGGTGATGAATAATCGGCACCCCGAGAAATGCATGAAACTTCTCTTCACCGGTGCCTTTGATATAAGTGAACGCACTGTGCTGTGCGGCGTCCTCCAGGTTGATAGGTTCAGCCCGCTGGCCGACAACACCAACGATACCTTCATCTAACGACAGACTGGCATTACCCACAGACTTTTTATTCAGTCCCTGGGTTGCCATCAGAATGTAGCGTTCCTGATTGTTATCCAGCAGATAAACCGAACACACATCAGTCCGCATCGCCCGCTGCACCCGACGTACAATCACATCCAGCACCGAATCAAGGTCCGGCGCGGCATTCACTTCTTGTACAATCTTGCGCAGCATTTCCAGCATGCAGTGTTTCCCCTGTTACCAGCCCCGCAGAACCAGCTTAGTCAATTTTGGCGATAACTCCCGCATCGCCTTGCGATATACATCCCGCTTGAATGCTACAACCTGTCCCAGTGGATACCAGTAGCTGACCCAGCGCCAGCCATCAAATTCGGGGGAATCGGTTGCATCTATACTTACTGCACTGTCTTCGCTGAGCATTCGCAGCAAAAACCACTTCTGTTTCTGGCCTACACAGACCGGATGGGAATGGTGCCTGATCATTCTCTTAGGCAATCGGTAACGCAACCAGCCCCGGGTAACAGCAATCACTTCAACATCGTCCGGAGAGAGGCCAACCTCCTCTTTAAGCTCCCGGAACATTGCCTCTTCAGGCGTTTCTGCTTCGTTAATGCCACCCTGGGGAAATTGCCACGCATTTTGTCCTATACGTCGCGCCCAAAGCACCTGACCCATCGAGTTAGCCAGAATGATACCGACATTCGGCCTGAACCCGTCTGAATCAATCACGGTGAATTCCTTACAAAATCTTTTCTGCTATTGTTCCACAACTGCCGCCGTTACAGCAAATAAGCCTCGATAACAATTGCCTGCGAAGCAGCAAAACTCTATCCTAAGCGCTCATTTTTGACAGGAACCTGACAATAGGTTCACTACAGGAGAAGAAAATTGAGTCTGGCGATTTTTGATCTGGATAACACTCTGTTAAATGGCGACAGCGATCACGCCTGGGGCGAATTTCTGTGCGAGAAAGGAGTTGTTGATTCTGAGGTTTACCGCGAGGCCAATGACTACTTCTATGTGCAGTATAAAAATGGCACGCTGGATATCATGGAGTTTCTGGAGTTTGCGCTGAAGCCCCTGACAGAAAACGAACCCGATACCCTGCAGCAGCTGCATGACGAATTTATGCAGACTAAAATCCAGCCAATGATGCTGGATAAAGCTGCAACCCTGCTACAGAAGCACCGCGACCAGGGCGACTTCCTGCTGATCATCACAGCCACTAACCGTTTCGTGACCGGGCCGATCGCTGAACAGCTCGGCGTCGATGACACCCTGGCAACGGACCCTGAGCAGATTGATGGCCGTTACACCGGTAAAGTGGCTGGCACCCCATGTTTCCAGGACGGCAAGGTTAAGCGCCTGCACGCCTGGCTGGAAAATAACAGCCACTCTCTGGAAAGCAGCTATTTCTATAGTGACTCGATCAATGACAAACCCCTACTGGATCTGGTGACCAACCCCGTCGCGGTTGACCCTGACGAACTGCTGAAGCAAGCTGCCGAAGAAAACGGCTGGCCGATTATCAGCTTGCGCTGAGTACTCAATACATTTTGTAGGAGGGGCTTCCAGCCCTGATGGACTCAATCAGGCACAATACCAATTCATCGCGGCTGGAAGCCCCTCCTACAATTTATCTGACACACTGAATGTTCTGCGCTTTTTCCAGCCACGACTCACTTAACTTGCCAATCGGCACGAGGACGTGCCTCGCTACAGCACTCATTCAAACGCCATAGTCCTTCCCGCTTTTTCGAGTCACCAGCAAGCTAAGCTCTGCTTAGCGGTCGAGCAAGGCGAGCTATGCTTGCCGCTCCAGCCACGATTCACTTAACTCGTTAATCGGCACGAGGACGTGCCTCGCTACAATGCTCATTCAAACACTGCCATCCTTTCCACTTTTCCAGCAAGCCTCGTTTACGAGACGTTCCCGCCACTCGCTACCAGAAAAGAAGGCTTTGCCTTCTTTTCTCATTGGTGCAATTACCAATTCAGTGCAACACTGTAGGGTAGTAACAGGAGGGCACGATCATGATCCTGATTAAAGACATCATGGCGGAACATCTGACACCGCTCCATGAACAGATGTCACTGGCACAGGCCATTGACCATCTGATGCAGAGCCGAATGCTGGGCCTGCCAGTGATCAACCATCAGAAACAGTTGGTTGGCTTTCTTTCTGAACACGACTGCATTCCCTATCTGATCGGTGACAGCTATCACTGTGACAGCCATGTTCTGGTAAAAGATATGATGCGCACCCAGCCACTCACTATCTCACCCGATACAACAATTTTTGAAATGGCGCAGATGATGGCCACCAACAAACCGAAAATCTATCCGGTCATGGATGGTCAGAAGCTACTCGGCGTTGTTCAGCGTAGCACGGTTATGGCGGCACTGAATAAACAGCTCAAGGGTTGCCGGGTAGCCTGAGAAACAAAAAATGCGCCAACCGGCGCATTTTTTCATCGGTTTTGTTACGGACAAGGGTTGGAGTATTTCACGCTGATTGCTTCAATCCCCTTGAGCAATTCATCTGACAGTGTCAGATCGATCGAGGCAATATTACTCGCCAGCTGATCCATGGTTGTAGCACCGATGATATTACTGCCCACAAATGGCCGGCTGTTAACAAACGCCAACGCCATCTGCGCAGGATCGACACCGTGCTCACGGGCAAGCTGTACGTATTCCGCTGTCGCCTTAACACCGAGATCTTTCAGATAACGGGTATAGCCTTTAAAGAGATTCAGACGGGCTTCCGGCGCAGCTGAGTCGTCAAGATACTTGCCGCTCAGCACACCAAACGCCAGCGGCGAGTATGGCAGCAGATCCACCTCTTCACGCATCAGCACCTCTGACAGACCAATTTCATCGGTACGGTTGAGGAGGTTATAGGGATTCTGTACCGATACTACCCGTGGCAGCCCCAGCGCTTCAGCATAGCTGAGGAACTTCATCACACCCCAGGGCGACTCATTGGACAAACCGACGTAGCGAATCAGCCCTTCATCCACCAGCTCTTTTAAAACCTGAAGCGTCTCAGTAATCGGTGTCCCGTCTTTTTCAGGCGCATGGGTATAATTCAGCTGACTGAAAAAATTGGTCGCCCGATCCGGCCAGTGCAGCTGATACAGATCGATATAATCGGTCTGCAAACGCTTCAGGCTACCGGTAATCGCTGCCCGGATATTGTCACGGTTATGGTGAATATCCGGCCGCAGGTAACTGACCATGTCCGCAGGGCCCGTTGCCTTAGTCGCAATAACCACCTGATCACGGTTGCCGCGACCTTTCATCCAGTTACCAATGCACTGTTCGGTCCGGCCCTGAGTGTCGGCACTGGTGGGAATGGGATACATCTCCGCTGTATCCAGAAAGTTCACCCCCTGCTCAAAGGCATAGTCCAGCTGCTCATGCCCTTCCGCTTCGGTATTCTGCTGACCATATGTCATGGTCCCGAGACAGATACGGCTGACATTCAGATCACTGCTGCCAAGTTTTCTGTACTGCATCCTTCCCTCCGTAGAATCAGCTGACCGGCAGCATTCTGACAAAGTATGATTTCAGGTAATCAGTCTCAGGAATCGCCGGGTGCACCGGATGGTCACCGCCCTGATGGCCCTGATCGAAAATCTGCGCCTGACGGTCCAGAGCCCGGCTTTCTGAGCGGATAATATCCACCAGCCGGTCACGCTGCAGATGCATGGAGCAGGACGCAGAGATCAGCAGACCGTTCTTAGCGACCAGTCGCATCGCCAGCTGATTCATACGCTTATAAGCCTGCTCACCGTTGCGGATATCCTTACGTTTCTGGATAAAGGCCGGCGGATCCAGAATCACCACATCGAACTTCTCACCCTCTTCCAACAGCATCTTGCAGCCATTAAAGGCATCACCGTGCAGGCTCTGGAAACGATCTTCAGCACCATTCAGGCGGGCATTTTCATCTGCTACGTCCAGCGCAAACTCTGAAGCATCCAGACAGGTAACATGATCCGCACCAGCCGCCAGCGCCTGTACACCCCAGCCCCCGACATAACTGAACAGATCCAGTACTTTTTTACCTGCTACATGCTGCTGCATACGGGCACGGTTAAGGCGGTGATCGTAGAACCAGCCGGTCTTCTGACCACTGTGTACCGGCGCCAGCAGATCGGTGCCGTTCTCTTCCAGCTGTACCAGCTCAGGCACTTCACCGTAAGCGGTCTCAACATAGCTCTCCAGCCCTTCGAGCTGGCGCATCTTGCCATCATTCCGGAACAGAATACCCTGCGGTTTGAAAACCTTGAGCAGTGCTTCAACGATCTCATCCTTGAGCAGCTCCATACCGGCTGTTGAGATCTGCACCACGAAATAATCGAAGAAACGGTCGATCACCAATCCGGAAAGGCCATCACTATCGCCGAATACCAGCCGGTAGCAAGGCGCTTCGAAACAGGCTTCACGCAGCGACAGAGCGATCTTGAGGCGGTGTACAATCAACGAACGATCCAGTGGTGTTTTAACCGACCGGCTCACCAGACGACCACAGATCAGGGTGTTAGGGTTAACATAAGCCAGACCCAGCGCTTTACCGTTAGCGCTCTCAACCACCACCTGCTCACCAGCAGCAAACTGCTTAAGAGGCGATACTTTGGTGTTCACTTCGTTGCTGTAGATCCAGACATGGCCACCGCGCAGACGCTTATCGGCCCCTGCATTCAGACGTAGATGTTGCAAAAGGTTTACCTTCAGAATTTATATGACCGGACAAGTATACACCGTCCGAAAACAGAAAAGCCCCGCTAAAGCAGGGCTTATCGAATGTACTCTGTTATCAGCTTTCAGCTTCGCACAGTTCCGCGTAACCTTCAGCATCCAGCAGATCATCCAGCTCGGTGGTGTCACTCAGACGCAGGCGGATAAACCAGCCATCACCGTATGGATCGCTGTTCACCAGCTCCGGAGAGTCTTCCAGTTCTTCGTTGACGGCAACAATCTCACCGCTCAGTGGTGCATAAACAGCCGATGCCGCTTTTACCGATTCAACCACACCGATATCATCACCGCTGGCAAACTCAGCGCCGGCTTCCGGCAGTTCGATAAATACCACATCACCCAGCAGATCCTGGGCATGATCGGTAACGCCGATAGTGACAACGCCAT
>JAOXSA010000165.1 GCA_025800245.1 Amphritea sp.
TCGAAGCGGGGATGTGGTCGCGATTGCGAAGCAGGATACTGAGCAGCAGGCTGACATCTTTGGTGTTTCAGGCGTTACTGGGAACGGTGTTGACCAATTGGTTCAGAAAATCTTGACCGTTCTTTCTGAACGAACACAAAATGTTGGTCTGGCGAGCCGAGAGCGGCATAGAGTTTCACTGGCCAGTGCATTAGGTGGCATCCAGGAAGCAATCAATTTGCTTGATGCGGGCCCTGACCTTTATGATGTCTGTAGTGAAGAGATCAGAGTGGCAGCGCGTGCGCTCGAGGCGCTGTTAGGGCGGGTTGATGTTGAACACTTGCTTGATGAAATCTTTACTAGCTTCTGCGTTGGGAAATAGGAGTGTTTCACGTGAAACATTGCGATTTTGATGTGATAGTCGTTGGCGGTGGCCACGCCGGCACCGAAGCAGCGACAGCGGCTGCGCGATATGGTGCGAACACAGCGCTGATCACGTTGCAAGGCTCTGACCTTGGTGTCATGTCGTGTAATCCCGCGATTGGCGGACTTGGGAAGGGGCATCTTGTTCGCGAAATTGATGCACTCGATGGGATCATGGGGCGTGTCGCAGACAAAGCTGGTATCCAATATCGCCTGCTGAACCGAAGAAAAGGGCCAGCTGTTCAGGGGCCTAGGGCGCAAGCAGATCGAAAGCTCTATCAGAAAGCAATGATCTCTGAAATTGAGGGAACTGAAAACCTTACATTGATATGTGGTGAGGTGACTGATTTCCTAATGAAAGATGGGCGCGTCACCGGTGTTGAACTCGGCGATAGAAGTCAAGTACGAGCCAAGTCAGTTATTTTGACCAGCGGTACATTTCTCCGTGGGATCATTCACATTGGTGAGGAAAAAACACAAGGCGGTCGGATGGGGGATCGTGCCTCTGTGAGACTTGCCCAGAAAATTGATGACTTTGGGCTGCCTCTTGGG
>JAOXSA010000269.1 GCA_025800245.1 Amphritea sp.
CTTCCGATCTCGCCATCCTGAATATTGGAACCGCGCCGGATAATGATTGGTTCCATGTTGCCTTCATCATCGACCTCGTCGGCACGAATCACCGCATAAGGCCCGACAAACACATTATCCTCAATCACCACCCGACCGCAGATAATCGCAGTAGGATCGATAAAAGCTTTCTCTGAGACCTGCGGTGTAAAACCGGAAGGATTTTTTCTTAACATAATCAGTTATCCCCTGATACTTCTTATAGTTACAGTCAGAACGATAGCGGACGTTCCTCACCTGCTGCTCCGACCTGTAACCGGCTCTTTTATATTTTTAAGATGCAGATACAAATGCACCTGACTGCCCGTTAACGGGCGAAACGCAGCTCCATCGCTGACGATTCAGCACTCAACTGCTGACCATCAAATATCCGAGCTCCATTGACCCAGGTTGACTGAATCCGGGAACTGAAACGGTGTCCGTCGAACGGTGTCCAGCCACAGTGATAGTGAACAGATTCATGACTGACCGGCGTTTCAGCATTCGGATCCACCAGCACCAGGTCAGCAAAATAGCCTTCCCGCAGATAGCCCCTTTCAACAATGCCGTAACGGATTGCCGGGTTATGAGCAACCTTCTCCACCAGCTGCTGCACGCTGAGGCGTTCATTTTTGACATGGTCGATCAGCGTCAGCAACGCGTGCTCAACCAGCGGCAGACCCGCCGGAGCCTGCCCGTATGGCTGCTGTTTTTCTTCCCAGGTGTGCGGCGCGTGATCAGTAGCAATAATATCGATCTGGCCGGTGTGCAGCGCCTGGATCAGGGCCGCTCTGTCACTGGCGGATTTCACCGCAGGATTACACTTAATCAGATTGCCTTTTTCCGGATAGTCTTCATCCGAGAACCAGAGATGATGCACGCAGGCCTCAGCAGTGATGTTTTTGCCAGCAATCGGTCCGGCCTCAAACAGACTGAGCTCCTTCTCTGTGGTGATGTGCAGCACATGCAGCTGACTGTTGTGCTGCTTAGCCAGTGACACCGCATAGGAAGATGAGGCATAGCAGGCATCGACAGAACGGATCAGAGGATGATCCGTAATAACAGGCTCCCGGCCTTCTGACAGATAACGATCCAGGTTCTGCTGGATCAGAGGGCTGCTTTCGCAATGGGTAACAATCAGCCCCGGACTTTCTCTGAAAATAGCATCCAGCGCCTGAGGTGCTTCAACCAGAAGATCTCCGGTAGAGGCCCCCATAAATACCTTCACACCGCAATGCCGGGAGGTATCCAGTTGCTTAATCTGTTCCAGGTTGTCATGGGTAGCGCCCAGATAGAATGAGTAGTTACCCATCGATGACTGGCTGGCTAACTGGTATTTACTCTCCAGTGCATCAATAGTGGTGGTCGATGGGCTGACATTGGGCATCTCCATGAAACTGGTGATACCTCCTCTTACCGCCGCGCGGGATTCGCTGGCGATATTGCCTTTGTGTGTCAATCCCGGCTCACGTAAATGCACCTGATCGTCGATCATTCCCGGTAATAGCCAGCATCCATCGGCCTCAACCACTTCATCACCGGCTTCAACGGCTATCTCTGAAGCGATCAGATCTATTCGCTGGCCGATGATTCGAAGATCCGCTACCTGCTCAGTGCCCTCATTGAACAGTGTCGCATTTTTTATCACAGTGGTTTTCATGTTCAGTCAGGGTCTCCGGTCGTCATTTGAAAAGCTTGGTACAGAGTCCGATCCAGAATCTGACAAGCAAATTAAAAAAACATGTTATAACATAACATTTTATTCATAAAGCGACGCCAGTCCTTAACTACTGTCAATAAGCTCGGGAAATTACGATAAATCAATCTGTTTCAGCTTGCGGTACAGCGTTGCGCGACTGATACCCAGCTCGCCAGCCGTAGCTGAAATATTACCCTCATTGCGTTCCAGCACCTGCTGGATTGTAACCAGCTCCGTGTCTTTAAGGGTATTGCAGCCGACATGCAGAGGAGAAACGCCGGTAAACAGATCCGGGCTGTTCAGTTCTTCCAGAAAATCATCACTGATATGGCTACTGTCGATCACCTGTTCATCGGGCTCCATAAAGGCGATTGCCACCCGCAATGTCGTTTCCAGCTGACGGATATTCCCCGGCCAGTGGTACGCCATCAACAATGCCATCAGTTCCGGAGCGATACCGATCTGGCGACCATCCGGTGTCAGTTGTTGCAGGAATTGCTGGATAAAGTCCTGCTTGTCGGTACGATCCCGGAATGCCGGTAACCGCAGACAGACACCGTTAAGACGGTAGTACAGGTCTTCCCTGAAGCAACCTTCGGCAACCAGCGTTTTAAGATCCCGGTGGGAGGCACATATCACCGCGATATCCAGGGCAATTTCGTCGCCACCACCCAGCGGGGCGATAGTACGTTCCTGCAGCACCCGCAACAAACGGGCCTGCAAAGCTAACGGCATATCGCCGATCTCATCGAGAAACAAGGTGCCACTCTGAGCCTGCTCCAGCCGTCCGGTCATACCACCCTTACGTGAACCGGTGAAAGCACCTTCACGATACCCGAACAACTCCGACTCAATCAGTCCTTCCGGTATAGCCGCACAGTTCACCGCCACAAACGGTCCACTGCTGCGACGGCTGTCCAGATGAAGGGATTTAGCCATTACCTCTTTACCGGTGCCGGTTTCTCCCTGAATCAGCACCGGTAACTCATGGGCCAGTGCCCGGCTGCCCATACGGACACCTTTCTGTAAGCGGGGATCCTGACCGGCCAGATCGTTCAGCGCCGGTGCCTGAACCGTCACCTGACGTTTATTACGTAACGTTTTCGACGGCTTTGTTGTGCCGCCAGAAGGCACAATATTGGGAAAGTGCAGCAGCTCACAGACAAAATCACCGCCCCGGGTACGCAGTTGCCCGCGCCCTTTACGGTGCAGTTCGGTGAGTAACACCTCTGGCCGGACACCGAACAACTCTTCCAGATTCTTACCCACCAGTTGCTCCCGCTTTCGCCCGAGCAACTGACATAGCTGATCATTGGCCGCCTGCACATGGCCATCCAGCTCGAGCGCCATCAGCCCCTGCCAGGACGATCGCAGATATTCCGGCCGGCTGTGCACGCTGAGTAATACCTGCTGCTGGAACTGACCGGAGAAGATCCGGTTTTCGATAGACCGTACTGCCTGCTGAACCAGGCTCATATTCGGTGGTAATTCGCGATGATCAGTGGGTGAGGTAAGATCCAGCACTCCCAGCAGCTCCCCTTTAGGATCGGAGATCGGTGCTGAACAGCAAGAAAGATAGCCAACTGAATCCAGAAAATGTTCAGGGCCGTGAATCGCAACCGGCTCACGGTCAATGATCGCGGTACCCACTGCGTTGGTGCCACGAAGCTCTTCGCCCCAGTTTGCACCGGGTTCAAGAGCATAGCGTGTAGCACTGTCCAGATGTTGCTTGTTACCGCGCACCCCCAGCAGAGAGGCATCTGCATCGGCCAGCAAGACCAGTCCCCCTTCACTGCTGAAGTACTGCTCCAGCTGTTTCACCTCAGGGTAGGCCGCTTCAATCAGGCTACGGTTCTTCTCTTTCAGATCCGCCACTGAATCACGGGACAGGTTCTCCGGATCCAGCGGCGCTTCACAATCCAGTCCGGCCCGGACGCTGCGAAGCCAGGAATCCTCAATTTCACTGCGCAGTACGCCACTGGGTACTTCGCCTTCCTGTACCAGATGACGGCGGGCGATCTCTACTGACTTATGCGGATCTTCAGCCTGCTTGTTCATATAACCTGCCTCTGTTTATTGTTATTGCGGCGGGGTAAAAAATAAGTATTTCTACTTATTACTGTATCGCTGTACTTTTAGCAATCAAACTTTATTCATTAGCTGCGTCAGAACTAAAAAAGCCACGGTACAGCAAGCTGCACCGTGGAAAAGCAATGGTGGTAACCGTTAACTGAATACCGACCATCACGGCTGAGAAAAGCAGACAGGAGCGGCACTGTCTGCACGGGAAATATTGCACCGTTACGTTTAATAGAAGTACATCAGAACCGCCTGAAGATAGAGGTTATCTTCTGTACTCAGTGTATTGCTGTTATCGGGTTTGTAATAACCCACCAGCGGGCTGAACACCCAGTTATCATTGATAGACCAGAGTGCATAAAGATCCACTTCTGATCCTGAACGGTCATCGGCATCCGCTTCCTTACCGAAGTCCCAGTACTGCAATCCAACACTCAGGTCTTCACGGGGTTGCAGGCTCAGCTCGATACGGTCGACGGTGTTGCCGCTGTTGGCAGGCCCGGCATAGTTAGAGGCCACTTCACCCTGGAACCAGGTACCAAAGCCCCGGGTAAAACCGAAGAACAGTGGGTCAAAGGCCTCATTATCTGAGGTTGAACTATCATCGCCGGAAAATACCGCATGACGATAGTTTACATTGGGCGTCCACGGCAGATCAGCAAAGGTCCAGCCCGCTTCGACGTACCAGGCATGAGCATCGTTCTCCACGGCAGTATCACCGCCGGACTCTTTCACATATTCGAACGAAAGAAACAGGTTCTCGACTCCGGCACTGCCCTGTCCACGCACACTGACAATATCCATACCGTCACGGCGATCCCACAATCCCAGTCCGGCACCGGCTTCAACATCCAGCACCGTCATGTAGCTGAGTCCCAGCGTGCCTTTTTCATCATCGACCAGCTCGACGTTCACACCGGCCAGTTCGGTATCCTGATGATAGGGATTATCCGATTGCAGCCAGAACAGATCGCCACGCAGAGCACCTTCCGGATCAATTTTAAGGATCGCAGTTTTATCAAAGCTCTTCTGACCCGCCAGATAATAGGCACCGCCACGATCAACATCGACACCGGAGATCTCCCCCAGACTGATCGCATCGCCAGCAATCAGAAAACCATCCCCGAGGGTAAATTGCTGACGTCCGACAGAGAGATCAAACAGACCTTCCTGGCTCTGCCAACCCACAAATGCATTTTCAAGCTTCAGCTCCTGCTCTTCACCGCTGGTCAGTCCGGCCGCATCACCATCACCCCAGGTACCCAGGCCGATCAGACCCACGCCGCCATATAGGTTACTACCATTCTCCAGTGCCCGGTTCGCCACCAGATCACCTTTCAGGTAGCCCTCCTGCCAGTTTTTACCACCGTCGGTTCCGTCATAGCTCTCTTCAGTGGAGAACAGCCCGACCATCCCTTCGACATTAAATTCGACGGTGTTGCCGTCCTCTTCGTGAATCTGAGCAGCGCTAAGACTGCTGCTCAGGGTTATCGCACTCAGTAAAGCAGTACTTCGCCACAGAGCTCTGCGTTTAAAGTTCATTTGGTATCCCCTTGATTGTTATTTTTTTCAGGCAAAAAGTCCCCCTGCAGAGCTTCCTCAGAAGCCCTGTTCAGGGGTGATGTACAAAGTTAATTAATGGGCCCACAGGCCCGGACTTATCGGACGAATACCTGAGCGGTAGTCGTGGACATGTCGCCTCCCGGCAGATCGATGGTGTTCAGGCGTTCCAGCGTATCGCCATCGAACACCGCGACATGGTTGTTGGTACCGGCAAGATAGATCTTGCTGCCGGTCTGGTTGACGGTGATGCAGTAGTAAGAGTGTTCCAGTTCAGCGGCCTGAATCAGCTCCTGCTTTTCAATGTCGTATTTCGCCAACCGGTTAAGGACACCGTACATAATGTTCGGGTCTTTTGGTGACCGGGTTCCGGTGAAATAAATTTCGGTAATCGGCCCGAAATCCCGGGCCTCGGTAGCGCCGGTTTCAAGATTGACGTTGAAGTAGCCATACAGCCAGTCCGCAGTATTCAGATCCTCAGAGCCTTCCTGGAATCGTGCAGTAGTATAGAGAATGGTGAAATCCTGGGTTGGCGTCTGCACCGCCCAGACATTCAGTACATCCGGTTGCACATAGCGCTCACGCTGCCAGTTCCGGCTCGGAATCGCGACATCGTACTTACCGGTCTGGACATCCATCTTGTAGATATCAGGGCCAGCCATATACAGTCCGCCATCCTTGCCCACCTGCATCGCGGTTACCGTGCGAGGAGATGGGAACATCCGTACCGGCTTGGCATTCAGACCACTGCTGGTGTCATAGACCGCCAGACGGGTTGGCTGTACCCGGTAATGATCCCGTTCCAGCAGGGTTGGGTTCTGCACCGTATACAATTCCTTACCGTCATAGCTCAGAGCGAAGGCGTAGATCGATTTGGTGCGTTCATTCCGGGCCTGAGACATATTGGCGTGAAAGGTCACTTCACAGGTATCCATATCGACACCGTAGATATCTTCATAACCGTTATTCAGCACAAAAGCGGTCTTTTTATCCGGCGCCACCTGCAAAGCACCAGGACCAAACCGACCGGGCAGATCGCAGGTCTTGTAAACAGAATCAGTGGCCAGATCCAGTACATGCAGCTGATTAGGATAGTTCGCCACAATCATATATTCCTGACCGGACTTAAGCGCCTTGCCGTCGGCTGCCAGTGCAGTCATTGTCGCAGTGCCACTCAACCCCAGCGCAGTCGCTGTCAGCAGAGTGATGGCGGAGCGACGAAGCTTATTGTTGTTTTTCATCGTTAGCATCCTGTTCAGTTAGTCTTTGTCAGCCGGGAACACAGTTCCCAGATTGCGCCAGTCTTCCAGCGAGTCCTGAGACTTACTGTTCCAGTCCGGATAGGTATTCATCATGTCCGGTACCTGAGCCGGCCACCAGCAAGGGTCAGCACAACCATACAGATCCGATTCCATTGGCTGACACAGTGAAGTCACCGAGCCAAAGGCATCGATTTCCCAGCCGGGATCGGTGGTTGCGGTACAGCCAGCCAGCGATTGCATGGCAACGACTTCTTCGACCTGATCATCGGCGACCGCCTGAGTCAGGGTGTGAGCTTTGTTATTCACAGGCTTAAGATGTTTCATATCAGTGAGCCCTCCGGGGAGATATGTAACTGTCGATAAAGGCCGGATTCCCGGCCATGATGCGGCTGTAGACTTCGATACCGAAGTCCACCCAGTCACGCATCAGTTCGCAGTAGTGATAAACGGGATGAGTCGGGTCTTCATAGCGGGCATAGCTTTCGTGGTAACAACCACCGGAGCAGAGATTACGGATCCGGCAACTGGAACAACCGGTATCGGTGCGGTCCAGACGCTGTTCGAGGAAATCCCCCAGGCGCTGTTTATCAACGCCCTGCTGTACATCGCCAAAAGTATCCAGATCGGAACCGGTAAAACGGTGGCACAGATTCAGTCCACCCTCATGATCCACCGCCAGCATTGCGACTCCGGCACCGCATGGCAGGGCTTTTTTATTGCCCTCATGCAGATCGGTAATCAATTGATGCATATTGGAAAAACCAATATTGCGGTGCTCCAGTGCAGCGGTCAGATACTCACGGCCCAGCGCTTTCATATTGCTGAATACCTCTGCCAGCTCCTCATTACTGAGGTTGTAGTAGCTGATATCACCAGAGGTAACCGGCGCAAAGCCGACCTCAGCAAAACCCAGTTCGTTGAACAGGTGGTCCCAGATCTGCCGCACATCGGTAACCCCTTTGGTCAGGGTCACCCGGGCACCAATCGGCCGAGAGCGGTAACGGGACAGCAGCATGCTGGCCTTGCGGCTGACAACATCGTACGTTCCCTGCCCACCGACGGTGATGCGGTTCTTATCATGAATCGCCTTGGGGCCATCCATACTGACCGACAAACCGAAGCGATGCTCGCTGAGCCAGTCAGCGATCTCTTCCGTCAACAGTGTCGCGTTGGTGGTCATGGTAAAGTCCACCGGCTTACCCAGCTCCGCAAAGCGTTGCTCGGCAAACGCCACCACCTGCTTGATCAGTGCCAGATTTGACAGCGGCTCACCACCGAAGAAGACGATGTTATAGCGTGCTTCATCCGGCGACTCAGCGATCAGCATCTCAATCGACTGACGAGCCGTGGCAAAGTCCATCTTTTTACCCGCTGAGGGTTTATCCAGATCTTCCTTGTAGCAGTAGCTGCAGCTCAGGTTACAACCGGTGTTCACATTCAGCACCAGCGTGTTAAGCGGGAACTCGGTGACCTTTTTCAGCGCGATCTCCGGTGTCAGCGGCGATCCGTCACTGATCAGTTCCAGCGCGATCAGCTCCCGCAGGGTTTCCGTGATCTGCTCAGCTGTAAAGCATTGCTGCAGATCCCCCACCAGTTGTTCAGCAGTCTGATCGGGATGTTCCCGTAACCGGCGGATCAGTGCTGTGGTCAGCTCATCCAGCTCAAACAAACTGCTGGATGGAATATGAAACAGCATCTGCCGGGTACTCACCTCCACCAGGTGAAGGTTATGTTCCACAAGATTCAGTTGGGCGCCCATAAACGACCCTCCTCACCATTCTTATTGTCATAACGCGGCACAGAATCCGCGTCTGCTATTGAGTCAGGATTGGTTTATGGCAACGGTGGATTATTCCAGCGCTGCACCGTGACGATCAGCTGACCATCACCGTTCAGGGTCTGTCCGTTTTCTTCAACTTCGGCGACAACTTTCAGATTACCGGCGTTGTTGGTCGACATCCGGCGCTCAGGATTCGGACCTGCTGCTGCAGTGGTAAAGACACCGGTCTTAGCATCCATCTGACCAGCAAAGTGGGTATCCCGGTCGGCTTCAGCCTGGGCATCGAAAGGCTCCACATGCCATTTAGCAGGCACGAAACCAATACGCATATCATCATCGGTTCCCGGCTGGCCGTCGGCGCCGTTCATCCAGGCTTCGGCCTGGAAATGGCCGTTGTATTTCGGCGTAGAACCACCATTACCACCGACCCGGGCGACTGAGAATTCAGGCACGACACGGACACTGCCGATCTGATCAAAGACATTCAGTGTTGCGCCGTTAGCCTTGCCTGCTTTTACCTTACGCTGGCCGGTTTCGGCAGAACTCAGCGCCGTTGCCTGAACCACGACCTTGTTATCGTCACGGTAAAGTTCACTGACTACCTTAATGCCATCACCCAGATCGATCTTCTGACCGATACCGGTACCCACCAGTGTCAGCACTTCAGTACTACCGGCGCGGATATATTCAGGCTGAACAGAGAGCAGTTTAGGAGTACTGCCACTGCGGATCGCGGTGAAATCCATACCCGCTTCATCGTGGATACTCTCAAACATCCGGCCAGTCAGCTCAGAGCCGTCCGCCGATGCCGCAAATACCTGGCGCATCTTCACGCCATCCACAGTCAGATTGGCACGCCATTCGTAGCCGGTATAGACGATTGCACTGCCACTGCCTTTAAACGCAGAACCATCGGCATATTCGCCATCGACTTTGACTTTGTACTGATCACCCTGACCACCGGAGACGGTCATAACACCGCGCAGATCGCCTTTGCCCGGCATCTGACCGCTGAAACTCCAGCTGCCCGACAACGGTTGCTTCGCCATCTGCTGCCACTGATTCCAGCTATCGGACTTCAGTGAGTAGTTGCTGGCCAACTCAGGCACCATCTCTTTGAATGCCAGATCCATCCAGTCACGGTCCCGTGCCAGTGCCTGATATTCAAGAGTTGGCCACTGGCCCATATGGAAATGCACCAGATGTTCCCATTCCGCCGCCGGACGACGCTGCAGAGTAACCCGGGCACCGGAGTGACAACGGGCACACATCTCGGTGAAATTGGTCGACTCAAAGCTCTCCATAGTATTGAGACGGCGTTCCATCGCGTAACGGGAACCGGCGGTTTCCTCTGGTGCCAGCCCCTGCTTATCAGCAAAGTATTTCACCAGTGTCCGGCGCTCTTCGTCAGTCACCTTAAGGCCGTGCATCAGCTGCATCCGGGCGATGGTCATCAGCCAGCCTTCCGGCGTTTTCCGCTGATGGCTCATACGACTGAATTGCGCAGGCTCGGCACTCTCTTCAGTGTGACAGGCAAGACATTTACTGCGGATTATAGATTCGGCGTCAGGCGATGCCTGTGTGGACGTGACCGGCAGCAGTAAACCTGCCAGTACGGCTCCACCCGCCAGTTTAGAAAGGTTGTATTTTTTCATCGAGGCCAGACTCCTTCTTATGTTTATTCTCAGGCAACGATGCGCCACCTGCTGTTCTAACCTGACCTGATTAATTGCACACCCTGTGCCAAATACTTAAAAACCTTTAATTTCATACAGTTAACAAAAATAAGTAGTTTCACCTATCACCGTTTCACCGGTCCCGACTGTTTTATTCCTGAACACCGTTGTTCAGAAATGTGACACTGCCCGCTCCACCGTCCGCACTGTTGCGCACTATTACGCAGACCGGTTGCCAGCCGCAGCGGTCGGAATGACTTATTTTTTTACACTCTGTCTCAGAGTAAAACAGTCCCGATTCTGACCGGCAAAGAGCAACAAAAAATAAAACCCTTACATTTCAAGAAGTTAATTAAAAGATATCGCTCTGGCACAAGGATTGCGATAGCTGTACCACAGGATATGGGAAGCCAGCATGGCTGGATCCGTTAAACAGCTATACAAACCCTGATAAGCAAAACCCAGATAAACAAAATAAGAAGGTTTAACTATGAGCGAATCACAACTGTCCCCTTCTGCTGAAGCCCAGGCATTTCTTCAGCGCCAACAAAAATTCCTGATCGGCGAGCACTGGCTGGATGCCGAAGATGGCCGCACCATCACGGTGGTTAATCCGGCTGATGGTGAACAGATCGCCAGCGTCCCGAGCGGCAGTAAAGCCGATATCGACAAAGCCGTTGCCGCTGCCCGTCAGGCATTCGATGATTCAGAATGGAGCCGGATTAAGCCGGTGGCCCGCCAGAAACTGCTGCTGGATTTTGCCGACCTGATTGAAAAGAACGCCCCGCTGCTGGCAGAGATCGAAGCACTGGATAATGGTAAGAGCGTGGTCATTGCCGAGCATGTGGATATCCGTCTGGCGATTGACTTCCTGCGTTACATGGCAGGTTTTGCCACCAAGATCGAAGGCCGTACCGTGGATGTATCGGTACCCTTTATGCCGGATGCTCAGTGGCACGGTTATACACGCCGTGAAGCGGTGGGTGTTGTCGGTGCTATCGTCGCCTGGAACTTCCCACTCTTGCTGGCCTGCTGGAAGCTGGGCCCGGCCCTGGCAACCGGCTGTACCGTCGTGCTGAAACCTGCCGAAGATACCCCGCTGACTGCACTCAAGCTGGCAGAACTGGCACTGGAAGCAGGCTATCCTGCCGGTGTCGTAAACGTCGTCACCGGTCTGGGCCATGAAGCCGGTGCTGCGCTGTCGAGCCATCCGGATGTTGATAAGCTGACCTTCACCGGTTCTACCGACGTCGGCAAACTGATCGGTAAAGCGGCAATGGACACCATGACCCGGGTCACCCTGGAACTGGGCGGTAAGTCTCCAACCATCGTTCTGGAAGACGCCGACCTGCCAACCGCTGCCGCAGGTGCAGCCAACGCAATCTTCTTCAACCAGGGTCAGGTCTGCTGTGCCGGTTCGCGCCTCTACGTACATAAGAAACACTTTGATAACGTGGTTGCTGATATCTCCGATATCGCTGCCAATATGACGCTGGGTGCAGGTCTTGATCCAACCGCACAGATGGGGCCACTGGTATCTGCTAAACAGCAGGAACGAGTCTGTGGTTATATCGAACAGGGCCGTGCCTCCGGTGCGACGATCACCACCGGTGGTGGTGCCGCAGATGGTCCGGGTTTCTTCGTTAAGCCAACCGTGATGGTGGATGTGAATCACAACGCCTCCGTGGTACAGGAGGAGATCTTCGGCCCGGTACTGGTAGCCATGCCGTTTGATGATATTGATGAAGCGGTGCGTATCGCCAATGACAGCCAGTACGGTCTGGGTGCCAGTATCTGGTCCAACAATCTGTCTCAGGTGCACCGTATGATCCCACGGATCAAATCCGGTTCGGTCTGGGTTAACTGCCATACCGCACTGGATCCGTCACTGCCATTCGGTGGTTATAAACAGTCCGGTCTGGGGCGTGAAATGGGCAGCGATGTGATTGAACACTACACCGAGGTTAAAACGGTGTTGATGAGTATCTGATCTGATCATCAGCCAATAAAGCCGCTCTCGTTTGATAGCGGCTTTTTTAGTCAGGAAATCAGGCTATACCATTGGAAGAAATTATTTCTTTCGCTACAAAAAAATCCCTGTAGCGAGGGCCTTCCAGGCTAGATCTCAGAATCTACCGATCCCTATCCTGCTGAGGCGGTACATAGATAAAGATTGTTACCACAATCAGAATAATCGCAGCGGCAATATAGCCGAAGCGTGCCAGACTCATACCTTCCATATCGTGCGCCTGAAAAAACAGAAAAACAGCCAGACAGATCGCAACAATTGCACCCAGTATTTTCATTGATCACCCCTTCGGTTCACTGCGTAATCCAGAATCAGCCCGGACCTTGCTGATAAGTATATACAGCATCCCCCCCTGATACAGGCAAAAGAGGATTACACTTTCTCAACAATCCAGCGATTCTGCAGCAGCCAGCCATGCAAGCCTTTTGCATTCTCTGCGGGCATTCCCTGCTGTTCTAGGCAATCAGACACTGTCTGATCTGAGGGTCGGTTCTGCAGCGCCCGAACGACCGGCGCCATTGCCAGGCCGTTAAGGTGCCAGATACCCAACGGCTGATCGTTGGTAACCACCACCTCTGCTTCGTGGATATAGCCATTGCTGACCACCGGCATAGTGGTTACCTGTACTGAGTCGGGATCAGTCACTTGATGAAGCGGCTGATTGTCGGGCCAGTGACTGCGATTTTTCCAGAACGATAACTCAGGCCAGCGCTGTTCCATGGCGTAGAAATCCCGTCCGATACGGGCAAAACGATAAAACAGATGCTCTACCCGCTGCTGATAAAAGCGTTTCGCCAGTTCGGCGTTCTCCGGTTGTTTCAACAGCGTATTGATTACCGCCGGGGCCTGCAGCGCGCTGGACAGCGCCTGAAAGATGCCATTGCCTGACAACGGGTCAACAGCCATGGCGGCATCTCCAACCCGTATCCAGTTATCGCCCACCGGCTCATTGCAGAGAATCGGCGTACTGGTGCGGGCATGAATTTCACCGGTAGGCACAGCATTAACCATAAATGGTTCTGCACCGGGGAGCGTGCCCAGAATCCGGTTACAGTGCTCAACCAGCTGGGCTTTTTCCGGCAGATCGGCACTGCCGACATCGAACGTCAATTGCAGATAGCGGGTACCGTCTGACCAGGCCGCCATCCAGGCCCAGCCATCCTGAAAGCTTTCTGCTGCCGATTGTGGTCTGCAGGGTTCGCCCTTCCAGTACTGCAGCAGAGATACAGTTTCTGTACCGCGAAGACGCTTCAACCCAGTCCCCGGTGCGGCACGCCCACGGCCCTCGACCAGAAAATCCGCAGTAATCACGTCAGTACTGTGTTTGAGCTCTATACGATGGCTATCAGACTCCTGAGTCACCTTACCCACCCGGCCATGTATAACGGTGACACCGGCATCAGTCAGATCTTTCAGAATACCGACATCCAGCTCCGTCCGGTTGATCAGCCTTTCAGTATTAGCGCTGTTAGCTTCGCCATTCCAGCTGGCCAGACGCGGCGATGGCGCCGGCAGATTCTGAAGGGCTTTAGTGAAGCCGGCTCCACGCAGACCTTCCACAACCCGTTCAGAGATCCCTTCAACCGCTTTGAACGGTCGTGGTTCTGTAATGAGCGTTACCTTATACCCCAGCTTTGTTAAGCCGATCGCGGTAGCTCCACCCGCCGGACCGCCGCCTAATACAACAATCTGAGCAGACTGATTCATGGAGTCTCCCCCTGACCGGTTTGTTCACCGTTTTTTTCCGGGAAGCGAACTTCTGCACCAAAGTATCTGGCCTGCGCCTCTAACCACTGAGTCACAGCCTCTATGGAGTTATCGCCACCTTCGCTGAGATAGCGACCGATATGCCCGCTTAACTGAGCACAACCAGCGCTGGCCCCTACTACGCCGGCTTCCGCCTGCACGTAGGCACCAAAATCGGCATACCGGGTTTGCAACGAGGATATTTCATTGATGGCACAACGGGCATCGCCGGTCATCCGGAATACATCAGGATATGCCGCAGGATAAACCGGTTCTCCTCTGGCCGGGGTCGATGCACAGATAATCACACCAGCCGACAAAGCCCGTTCACAGGCTTCTCGGAGCACATCCCGATCATTGCGTAGCCCCAGACTCAGATTGATCACCGCGACATCCTGCATCACCAGCCAGTCAATCGCCGCAGCCACCTGCGCCGGTGTTGTTGTAAGCCGGTCACGGAAGATCTGCGCCACGGCAAACATCGCCAGGGGTGCCTGATCGGCGATCACGCGGAGCAGCGCAGAACCATGTCCGAGCTTGTCGCAACAGGTGTCCACCTGTTGCACCTGATCATCCTGCCAGATAAAGCCGGCCTGATCAGAAACACGGTTACCATCAACCGGGGAGATCCCTGGATGACCATAGCCACTGTCCACAAGGCCTATGCGCACAGAATTAGTCCGACTCACGTTCAGCCCCCTCCAGTAAAGTAGCATCAGTGCTGAACTGCGCCTGCTGCATGTAGATCTGCAGATCCGCGCTGGCCAGGGTCGAGGCCCGATGACTGATCAGAATCCGGGTACGATCAGCGAACAGACGATTTACATTACCGATCACCTCGGCTTCTGTCGCTTCATCCACCGCCGAGGTTGCCTCATCCAGGATCAGAATGGCGGGGTGTTGCAACAACGCCCGGGCGATAGCAACTCGCTGTTTCTGACCGCCAGACAGTTGCGTGCCTCGCTCACCCAGTGGGGTATCGATACCCTGTGGCAGGGTATCGACCCAGGTTTTCAGTTGCGCCTGTTCAATGGCGGTGATCAACGCTTCATCACTGGCTTCAGGGGCAGCATAACGGATGTTTTCCGCCAGAGAACCCCGGAACAGCGTAATGTCCTGACTCACCAACGCCACTTTACTGCGCAGTGCGGCAGGTGACAGGCTTTTAAGATCGATCCCATCGAACAGAATCCGCCCTGCCATTGGGTCGTAATAACGCATTATCAGATCGATAACTGACGATTTACCAACGCCGGACGGGCCACACAGGGCAATACAGCGCCCGGCTGGGAACTGAATCGAAGCCTGATCCAGAATCCTCTGCTGGCTGTTGTAGGCAAAGCTGACTTTGTCGAAACGGATACCACCGCGACAATCATCGGGCAGGCTGACGGTTTTTTCAGGCAAACAGATATCAGGCTGAGCCTGTTTCAATTCCATCACCCGGTCGAGGCTGACCGACATCCGCTGAATGGCCACATACAGTCCCAGCAGACTCTGCACCGGACCGGTGGCCATGCCCAGGTAAGTAGAGAATGCGATCAGTGATCCCAGTTGCCACTGCCCTTCTATCATCCAGTAACCGCCGATCAGGAATGCGCTGGCACGGGTCAGTGATGTCAGCGTGCCGGGAATCGCGTGGGTAAAGAATTCGGTCACCTGCAGTTTCAGCAGGTCTTTCAGGTAGTTGTCACCCAGCCGGTTGAGCTTGTCGGACTCACGCTGCTCCTGTGAAACCGACTGGATAAACTTCATTGCGGGAAGAGTTTCCACCAGAAAAGAGCTCAGGTCTGCTGAACGCTCGCGGATCACCCGGGTCTGACGCTCTACCTTGCGCCGCATCCAGCGCAGCCAGAGTACTTCCAGTGGCAGCATCACAAGAACCAGCAAGGATAGCTGCCACGATAAAGTGACTAACAGCGCCAGTGCGCCGACCAGCCCCAGCACACTGCTGAGAGCGGAAAACAGACTATCCACCGCGAAGCGCTGAATCTGTGATACATCGCCATCCAGCCGGGACAGAATATCGCCGATACGGCGGCCACCGTAAAACTGAGGTGAAAGCGTCTGTAGATGCGCGTACAGATTCTCCCGCAGATTAAACAGAATCCGACCGGATAAGCGGGTATGGAGATAACGGTTAACGCCCGACAATGCGGTACTTAAAATACCCACAGCGATCATCGCAGCGGCCATCGTCACCAGCATGCCATAGTCTTTCGCCAGCAGACCGTCATCAATCAGCAGCTTGGTCAGCCAGGGCTGCAACAGCACCAGTCCGGAAGCCACCACCGAGAGCAGCATCAGACCAACAATTGCTTTCGATTGTGGTTTTACAAAGCTGTACAGCCAGCGGAACGCCTCTTCCAGTCGCGCCCGATTCTGACCATCAATTGCCGCGCTGAGCCATCTGAACATCATGCTCTCTTCTTATTCTTATAAGCGGAAAAGGGCTGTCAGTGACAGCCCTTGTTTTAACCTACGTTTACGTAAGGGTAAACCCTAGGTTACGCGCCTTATTGCAGACGTGCAATACGCAGATCCGAAGTGGACATATCACCGGTCAGCTGGATCGAACCGATCTTCTCCAGGGTATCCGGATCATGGATGGTTATGTCGCTTGAGGTACCACCGATATAGATGGTGCGATTCCGGTCCATGTTGATGTTGTAGTAGGTGTGATCCAGATCTTTCACCGCCACGGTCTCATTCTTTGAGATATCATGTTTGGAGATCTGGTTAAACGCACCGTACAAAATATTGCTGTCCGCCGGATCGGTGATCCAGTTGAACACGATAAACTGGAATGGCACAGTTTCACGCTCATCCACCTCACCAGTCGCCAGATCGATACGGCTCATGCCCCACCAGAATTCGGCCTGCTCCATATCACCCGGCGCACCGTTCCACTTAATAGTGAAGTACGGCATGATGTACTCGCCCACGTGCTCACCCTGGGTGAACATCGCAAACGCATCAGGTGGAATCCAGTCCGCCCCACGCGCCCAGTTCTGCAACGCGCTCAGAGTACGGATATCACCGTTCTCAGGGTTGATCGCTTTGATATCCGCACCACCCAGAATCACTTCACCACTGTCCATGGTCATGATCTTGGTGATACGACGGTCAACCGGAAAAGTACGCACCGATTTGGCATTCAGGCCGTCTTCGGTGTTGAACACAGCCAGACGCGGCTCCAGCACTTCATAACGGTCATTCAGCTTACGGGTCGGGTTCTGCACTGTGTACAGCTCTTTACCGTCAGCGCTGATCGCCAGCGACACAAAGGTTTTTACCCGCTCGCCGTTCTGAGACTGGTTAGCCGAGAATACAATATCGCAGTTAGTGATATCGAACCCGTATACCGCCTCAGTACCGTTGCTCAATACGTATGCGACGCGTCCATCCGGGGATGGCTGAATAGAGCCGCTGCCAAAAGTGCCTGGCACATCACAGCTGCGCAGTACTTGTTTGGTTTCAGTATCGATCACATGCAGCTGATTCGGGCGGGTCACCGTCAGCAGGTATTCATGGCCATCGGCCTTCATACCGTTGACCGCTGTCGGCTGATTCATCGCACAACCGGACAGCAGTGCCGTGCCGGCGACTGCACTCAGCAGCGCAGCCTGTTTAAACATCTTGGAAAATTTCATCTGCGCCTCCGTTATTTTTCTTCTTCCGGGAAGATACCGTCCAGCTTGCGCCAGTCCTGATCCGCCTTGGAAACGTCCTGAGACCAGTTCGGGTACTGACTCATGGTGTCCGGTACCTGAGCCGGCCACCAGCAGGCATCAGCACAACCGTACAGATCAGATTCCATTGGCTGACACAGGGAACCCAGACCACCGAACGGGTCAACTTCCCAGCCCGGATCGTTGGTGGAGGTACAGCCCACTACGGACTGCATCGCTACAACCTCTTCCACTTCATTCGGTGAAGTGGCCTGGTCGAGCATTTTCGCTTTCTTGTTAAACGACTTCAGATGTTTCATCTTTAAGCTCCTAAAGGGCCTGTTCATACTAATGGCAACAGCACTGGCGTCTTCTTTTTTGTTTTTCTGCAAGGCGAAACTTTTGAAGTTTGGTACCACCAAACGAGAAAGATTCAACATAGCAGAAGGGCCAAAAAGAACCGCCCCTTCGGGTTGTCCCTGAAAGACTTCCTTTCTTTGTTAGCCTTCACTTATTTGGATTAACCAAATCACGTTCAGGCTGCCGCGAAAGTTACTCTTTCAGGGGCAACAGTGCGTTTCCATTAGCGTGAAAAGGCCCTCGGTGTCACATGGGCTTCAAAAAAGCCCGGATTCTCTAGCATGATGCGGGTGTACGCTTGCACTCCAAAATCGACCCAGTCGCGTAGCAGGTCACAGTAATGGTAGGAAGGTACGGTGGCATCACCGTATTTGGCATAACTTTCGTGATAACAACCGCCGGAACAGATATTGCGGATGCGGCAGGTTTCGCAGCCGGTCTCGGTGCGGTCCAGTCGGGTTTCAACAAACTCCGCCAGCGCTGGCTTATCCAGCCCCTCGCTGACATCACCGAACAGTGGCTGCTCAGAACCGGTAAAGCGGTGACACAGGTTGATACCGCCTTTAGTATCCACCGCCAGCAGGCCGACACCGGCACCACAGGGCAATTGTTTTTTATTGCCTTCATGGATATCGGTCATCAGCATGTGCATGTTGCCGAAGCCCAGATTACGGCCCTCGAGCGCCGCCTCCAGATACTTCTGCCCCAGACGTTTCATCCCGGCAAATACCTCGGCCATCTCATCAGCGGTCAGGTTAAAGGAGGTGATATCACCGGATGTCACCGGACCGAATCCCACCTCAGCAAAACCGAGATCGTGATAGAGGTGATCAAAGATCGCCTCAACATCGGTAATACCGCGGGTCAGTGTGACCCGGCACCCTACCGGACGACTGTCATAGCGAGACAGCAGCATATTGACCTTCTGCTTCACCACATCGTAAGTACCCTGACCACCGACAGTGATCCGGTTCTTATCGTGCATCGCTTTCGGACCATCCATTGAGATCGTCAGGCCGAAGCGGTGTTCGTTGAACCAGTCCACCAGCTCTTCGTTGAGCATGGTCGCGTTGGTGGTCATGGTGAAGCTGACATCGGATTCCAGCGTCGCAAAACGCTCTTCACAGTACGCCACTACCTTGCGAATCAGCGGCATATTGGTGAGCGGCTCACCGCCGAAGAACACCACGTTGTACTGACGCTGATCAGGTGATTCCTTCAGCATCATCTCAATCGACTGTACTGCTGTGTCGTACTCCATCTTGTCACCCGCCGATGGCGTGGTCAGATCTTCCTTATAGCAGTAGGTACAGCTGAGATTACAACCGGTATTAGTGTTCAGCACGATGGTGGTCAGCGGAAACTGATTCACCGGTTTGGGCTCGATATTGATCTGTGCTTTGCTGCCGGCATCGGCAACGATCTTGAGGGTTTTGAACTCCTCAAGCGTCTCTACCACATCGCCGGCATCAAAACGGCCATCAAAGCGCGCACGGATCTGTGGCGCTGTGACTTCCGGCTGATCTTCAAACAGCTCAATCAGCTCACGGCTCAGATCGTCCAACTCGAACAGACTGCTGGTTGGCACATGGAACAGCATCTGCCGCTCAGCCACATCCACCAGATGCAGGTTGGGTTTTACCAGTGTTAACGATCCCATAGTCAGCCTCTTATCAATTATTATTGGCAGTTGTTATCAGCAGCTTATTGGATAGCGCGTTTGATAAAGACCGGTACGGTCACCAGCAGGTGCGCCTCACCCTCAACGGCGTTATCACCATCCAGCACCTGGGCAACCACTTTCAGGTTACCGACGTTGTTGGTGGAATATTTACGCTCAGGGTTAAGACCGGCATCACCCGGGGTGAAGATACCGTTGCCGTCGATAGTACCGGCATACTTCAGGTCATTTTCGTGCGCAGCCGCTTCATCGAATGGCTGCAGTGACCACAGTGCAGGCATATAGCCCAGACGCATGTCATCGTCGGTACCCGGCTTACCATCAGCACCGGCACTGTAAGCCAGCGCACGGTAGTGGGACTGAACCTTCGGCAGCTTACCGCCGTTACCGCCGATACGGGCGATGGATTCATTCGGTGTCACGTCAACGCGGGCAACATGATCGTAAACCGCCAACTGCGCGGCCGCTTTGCTGTTACCTACACGTACATCGCGCATACCGGTTGTCGCCGAGCCAGACGCTTTCGCCAGCACCACTACGCGGTCAGCACTGCGGGACAGCACTTTTACCACCTGCACACCGGCACCCAGTGAAACTGAGCCCTTCAGGCCGCTACCGATGATTGTGATTTCCTGGGTCTGACCCTGTTTGATCGCCGATGGTGACAGTGCTACAACCGCAGTGCCCTGCATCGCTTTCAGTTCACCGCCGATCTCGTCGTGAGCAGAGCGGAACATACGGCCTGTCATTGAACTGCCGTCTTCAGCAGCAGCCAGTACCTGACGCATCTTCACACCATCCACAGTCAGGCTGGCGCGCCACTCGTAACCGGCAAAGCTTTTCGCGCTACCGCTGCCCTGCAGTGGTGTACCGTCTGCGTAGTGACCAGCGATAGTCACGCTGAACTGATCATTGGCGGTTTCAGTGACGGTCATGGTCGCGCTGTAATCGCCTTTACCCGGCATGTAACCGGCAACACTCCAGCGACCTGCCAGTTCTGGCTTAGCCATCTTCTGCCATTGTTTCCACGCCGGATCATTGAAGGCATAGTCCATCGCCAGTTTGGGCGCAGTATCGTTGTAGGCGATGTCATACCAGCTACGGTCACGGGCCAGAGCATGCAGCTCAGTGGTCGGGTTGATCGCCATATGGCTGTTCACGTGCAGCTGCCACTCTTCCAGAGTACGGCGCTGCAGGCCAAAACGTGCGTTGGAGTGACAACGGGCACACATCTCAACGTAAGCCGGATCAACCTCTTCCACTACGTTTGGTTTCTGTTCCAGCACGTAACGGAATGGCGCAGTTTCAGACGGCGCCAGGCCCTGAGTATCCGACAGGAACTTAATCACCGCCTGCTTCTCTTCAGCGGTGATATAGAGCCCGTTCAGACGCTGCATACGATTGATCGTCATATGCCAGCCTTCCGGTGTTTTACGCTGCTGACTGATGCGCGAGTATGGCGCTTCAGGATCACCGGTCTGGGTATGACACGCCAGACACTTCTCCTTCAGTACACTCTCACCGTCTGCGGCCTGAATCGCTGCGGGAGTCAGCATAGTCCCGATGAGCGCCAGTGCACTGCCGCTCAGCAATGCCCGCTTGGATTTGTTGTTATTCAAGGCCATTCACTCCTGTAAGAATTATTTTTGCAGCACCGCTGTCAGTGATGTCAGCGGTGCAGGCCCTTATCATTATTTTGCTCTCTCAGCCTTCTGACCGATTGCAGCTTACGGTACCGCTACCGTGTAAATGAGTTTCCAGAGAATTGTGCTAAGTTGTACATAGATGTAACAAAATGTAACAATAAAATCTTCATCAGGCACATAACCTGCTGATATATAAAAACTTATCTACAAAAACAGGTTGTAACATCCTGTCTCGGGGCTGCGCTTTTCAGCCTCTGACCGGATTGCTAGACTCGGATCAATGATAACTATAATGCAGAACAAACCGCTATGAATCGCAAGCCCGGACAACACCATATCCTGATCGTCGAAGATGACTTCGCCTCCCGCTCCCTGCTGGTGAGCTACCTGGAGAACGAAGGCTACCAGGTCAGCGAAACCGATCACGGGGAAGGACTGGAACAACGGCTGGCCGATGAGAAGATCGATCTGGTACTGCTCGATATTAATCTGCCGGGAAAAGATGGCCTGACCCTGACCCGCGAACTGCGGGCCAGCTCTAAAGTCGGCATCATTCTGGTCACCAGTAAAGGCGATGAGATCGACCGTATCGTCGGCCTGGAGCTGGGCGCTGATGACTACGTCACCAAACCTTTCAATCCTAGAGAGTTACTGGTTCGGGCCAAGAACCTGCTCTGGCGGGTTACTGATGCCCAGCAGGCCCAACCTCAGGTCAGCCCCGCAGCAAAACTGATCCGTTTTGAAGGCTGGCAGCTGGACAGCAATAAACGCCTGTTGATCAGTCCCGAACAACAGACTGAACGGTTACCTGAGGGGGAATTCAAACTCCTGCATTCGCTGGTTTCCAGCCCCGGTCAGGTCCTGAGCCGGGATCAGTTAATGGATGCCATACATGACCGTGAGTGGACACCCAATGACCGTTCGGTGGATGTCATGATCGGCCGCCTGCGCCGCAAACTGCAGGATAATCCCACCGATCCGCACTTTATTCTGACTGCCCATGGCGCCGGCTATGTGTTTGCCGGTGAGCTGAGCTGAAGCAACTATGCATCATCTGCCGGGCTATCAGATTCAGACCATCATCCACCGCGGCAAAAACTGTACTGTCAGCCGGGCTCTGCGCGACTCGGATCAGCAGCCGGTGATCATAAAACAGCTCAATTCAAGTGCCGCCTCAGCAGAAGAAATTGCCCGTTTCGAGCATGAGTTCAACCTGCTCAGCAGTCTGGATATCGACGGCATCATAGCGCCTCAACAGCTGGTCAATAATGACAGCCAGCCGACACTGGTCTTTCCCGACCATAATGGCATCTCTCTGCGCCAGATGATGCTGAAAAACACCTACCGCTGGGATCAGGTACTACCGGTTGCTATTCAACTGAGCAATCTGGTGGGACAACTCCATGCCGCGCGGATCATACATAAAAAGATCTCACCGGATAATATTCTCTGGTTGCCGGACAGCAACGAAGTCAGGCTGATCGATTTTTCTATCGCTACCCGTCTGACCCGGGAGCAGGCCAGTTGGAATGCGCAGCAGCTACAGCCGGAAAGCCTGCACTATATGGCACCGGAGCAGACCGGCCGGATTAACCGTCATATCGATTACCGCAGTGACTTCTACAGCCTGGGTGCCACGCTGTATGAGCTGTTCACTCTGCGTCCGCCTTTCTTTGGCAAAGAGGGGTTGCAACTGATACACAGCCATATTGCGCAACACCCGCAACCGCCGCAGCAGGTTAATCCCGATCTGCCGGAGGTACCTGCCAGAATAGTTCTGAAACTGCTGGCCAAAGATGCCTCCCAGCGCTACCAGTCCAGTTTTGGACTGTGTCAGGATCTGAAACGCTGTCACGAGCTGTGGCAACAGCATCGGGAGATTCCGGTATTTCCAATCGCCCGCCAGGATACCTCCGAACACTTTGCCATTCCGCAGCGACTCTATGGCCGTGCTGGCACTATTCAGGCACTGAAAAACAGCTTTGACCGGGCCGGAGAATCGCAGCAGGAGATGGTCCTGATCACTGGTTATGCCGGCGTAGGCAAATCCAGCCTGGTGCATGAATTGCGGCACTATATTCATCAGCAGAACGGCCGCTTTATCAGTGGTAAGTTTGATCAGTATCGTCGCAGCCGCCCCTACCTGGGTATTTTTCTCGCGCTGCAGGGGCTGATCCGTCAGCTACTGACCGAAAACGAACAGGAGATATCAGTCTACCGGGACGCCATCACCCGGGCACTGGGCCAGAACGCGCAGGCGCTGGTTCGACTGGTACCGGAGCTGGAGCTGATCATTGGTAAGCAACACAGCGAAGCCCGGCTCTCCGCGACTGAGGAACAGAATCGCTTCTCCCGGCTGGTGATCAATCTGCTGAAAGTATTCGCCACTACGGAACGCCCCCTGCTGCTGTTTCTGGATGATCTGCACTGGGCTGATCTGGCCTCTTTCAGCCTGATCGAATCACTCACCCGTAATAACAGCCTGCCCAACCTGCTGATCATCGCCAGTTACAGAGATCATGAAGTTTCGCCAACCCATCCTTTGAGCCGGACTCTGGAGCGGCTGCGAAACAGCCCGTGCCAGTTAACTGAACTGGAACTGCAGCCACTGACGCTGGGACAGACCATCCGTCTGATCGCCGACACCCTGCGCTGCGAACCCCAGCGCTGCCAGAGTCTGGGGCAGATTTGCCTGGAAAAAACCCAGGGTAACCCGTTCTTTCTGATTCAGTTTCTGCACTCATTACACGATGAAGGGCTGATCAGCTATCAACAGAACCGCTGGCAGTGGGATGAAGAGAAGATCCGCTCCAGGGAGATGACCGATAACGTCATTGATCTGATGATGCGTAAAATTAAGAAACTGCCAGTCGCCAGTCAGGAAGTACTGCAACTGGCAGCCTGCATTGGCAGCCCGTTTACGCTGCAGACGCTGTCGACGGCTTTACGTCAGGATAATGCCGCCACCACCCGGGAACTCTGGGATGCAGTGTCAGAGGGTCTGCTGATTCCGTTGGACAGTAGCTATTCCAGTGACAGCGGCCTGACCTTTGATAAAAAGCGCTACCGCTTTGTTCACGACCGTATTCAGCAAGCAGCCTACTCATTGATTCCTGAATCCCGCCGTCAGGCTCTGCACCTGCAGATCGGTCAGATTCTGCAGCAGCAGTATCGCGATACCCCGGACAGCGCCCCGGTATTCGAGATCACCAACCATCTTAATAATGCCCGCCCGCTGATCACACAATCTGTAGATAAGATTCATCTGGCGGAGCTGAACGCACAGGCAGGCATCCGGGCACTGGATTCTGCGGCATTCGATGCGGCACTGGAGTACCTCAACAGCGGGATCAGTCTGCTTCCAGACGACAGCTGGCAGAATCATTATCAGCTGAGCCTCAATCTGTTCACCCACGGCGCCGAGGTATCCTATATCCGCGCTGATTATCAGCAGATGGATGAGATGATCGAAGCAGTGCTGGCACAGGCCCACGATCTGCTCGACCGGGTACGGGTCTATGAGATCCGGATTCAGGCACTGATCGCCCGCAACCAGTTCGATCAGGCGATGCAACTGGCCCTGGAAGTGCTGAAGACCCTCGGCGTAGAACTGCCGCCACAGCCTCGTCAGCATCAGATCTGGCAGGGTATTCTGCGCACTCAGTGGTTACTCAGTCGTCGTGACAGTCTGCAGGTGCTTAATGCGCCACCGATGACTGATCCGCGCAAACTGGCGGCCCTGTCTATTCTCGCCAGTATGTTCGGCATCATTAAGTTTTCCAGCTCTAACCTGCGTCCGCTGGTGATGGCCCGGCAGGTAGAGCTGACCCTGACGCAGGGCCTGACCACCCATTCAGCCATGGCCTTTGCGGGCTACGGGGGCATTCTGTGCGGCCAGTTCAACGCCATCAATCAGGGCTACAATCTGGGCCAGATGGCAATGGAGCTGGATCAGCGTCAACCGGCGCGACTGCTGCATCATAAAACCCTGTATCTGTTTAATACCTATGTCCGGCACTGGAAAGAACCGCTGCGTAACACCCTGGATTCCATGCTGGAAGGCCATCAACTGGCGCAGGATTGCGGGGATGTGGAATGGGGCAGTTACTGTCTGGCAGCCTGGATTCAGTATGCCTTTAACCTGACCGACAACTTTGCCGAACGTCAGCCGCTGCTGGAGCAGTACACAGAGTCCCTGCAGCAATACGGTCAGAAGCAATCGGTTCAGTATTCCCTGCTGGCGCTGCAGGCGATCGACAATATGCGCGGCCTCAGTGATGACGTGACACAGCTGTCGGGACGTTTTTTTAATCAGCAACTGCTGGATGAGAATCGCCGGGAAGATCACCGAACCGCGATCTGCCTCTATCACTATTACAGCGCCCTTCTCTGCTATCTGGTCAATGATTACGACCAGGCGTTTGAGCACACCGAGGCTGGACAGAAGTTCATGCCACATATCGGTGGCACCTTCACCGTGCCCTGCTTCACCTTTATCACCGCGCTGACCCACCTCAGTCAGATTCCAAAGACAGGCGTGCTGCAGCAACCCCATAAACTAAAACAGGTTCGTAAGAGCCTGAAAAAGTTAAAGCGCTGGGCGCGCCATTGTCCGGATAATCACCTGCATTTCGTCAGTCTGATACGGGCCGAACTCTATCGGGTACATAAACAGTACGCCCAGGCGATGGATCACTACGATATCGCTATCGGTCATAGCCAGCAGCAGGGCTTTCATCTGGTCCATGCACTAGCCAACGAGATGGCCGGACGGTGTTATCTGGAATGGGGTAAGCAGCCGATCGCGCGAACCTATCTGAACGAAGCCTGGCACGCATATCAGGGCCTGCAACTGAAAGCCAAACTGGAGCAGATGACCCGGGGTTACCCGCAACAATTCGGCAACCGCAGTACCGCTCAGCAGCCCCGCAACGAAGAGACATCCGTTCTGCAGGAACAGGAGCTGTCCAACCAGCACCTGGATACCATCTCTATTATCCGCTCTTCACAGGCGATATCCGATGAGATTGTGCTGGAAAAGCTACTAGGACGCCTGATGCGTCTGGCACTGGAAAACGCCGGTGCACAGCGCGCCATTCTGATTCTGAAACAAACTAACGGCCTCTATGTCGAAGCCGAAACAGAACTGGAACAGACGCCCCGCTTCTTTGAGAAGCAACCACTGGACAGCAGTCAGTTACTGCCCGTCAGTGTTGTTCACTATGTCGCCCGTACCAAAGATACTGTGGTTCTGAGTAACGCTCATAGCCACGATATGTTTATGCAGGATGGCTATCTGCGTCAGCACAAACCCCGTTCCCTGCTGTGTATGCCGATTCTCTATCACAGTGAACTGACCGCCATACTCTATCTGGAAAATAACGAGAGCCGTAACGTATTTGACCGGGCCCGGATGGAAACCCTGCAGATACTGTCAGCCCAGGCGGCGATCTCAATCGAGAACGCGAAACTCTACTCCAGTCTGGAGCAATCGGAACATGAGTACCGTTCACTGTTTGAAAACTCCGTTGAGGCGATTTTCAGAGCCAGTGCCCAGGGCCACTTTATCTCGGCCAACCCGGCTCTGGCTGAACTACTGGGTTATTCCTCTCCGGAAGAGTTTCTCGATGCGATCACCGATATAGGCAGTCAGTGTTTTGTTCATCAGCTGGATCTGCAGAACTTCCTTGCCCAACTGGATGATAACAACCGGGTGATCGGTTTCGAGACCCAGTGGCTGCGCCGTGGCGGTAGCCCGGTTTACGTTTCCATATCAGCCATTCGTCATCTCGATGAACAGGGCAATGCCCTCTATTACGAAGGCTCACTGACCAATATCACCGAGCGCATCGCCAAGGAAAGCGCCGAGCGTCAGCAGCGCGAAGCCCAGTTGAATCTGGAAAAAGCGGAAGCAGCCAGTCTGGCCAAGTCTGAATTTCTGGCCACCATGAGCCATGAGATCCGTACCCCGATGAACGGCATTCTGGGTATGGCACAGCTACTGCAGAAAGGTACTCTCAGTCACGAACAGCAGCGTCAGGTGCAGGCTATCTATCAATCCGGTCAATCCCTGCTATCGATTCTGAATGACGTGCTGGATTTCACTAAAGCAGAAGCAGGCCAGATCGAACTGGACCGCTCGCCCTTCTCTCTGCGCAAAGTCCTGGATGAGATGCAGCTGATACTGGAACCGATGACTCAGGAGAAACAGCTGACATTCCGGTTGCGAATTCACGATCCGCTGCCGGGCCGGGTACTGGGTGACCGTCGCAGCCTCGGTCAGGTCCTGATGAACCTTTGCGCCAACGCCGTCAAGTTTACCGAGCAGGGCTTTGTCCATGTCGATGTTCGCTGTACAACCACTTCGGATCAGGCGCTGATTGAAGTCGAAGTACAGGATAGCGGAATCGGCATTTCCAAAGAGGCTCACAGCCGGATATTCCAGCACTTCTCCCAGGCAGACTCATCCATCACCCGCCGCTATGGCGGTACCGGTCTGGGGCTGGCTATCAGTAAGCAGATTATTGAGAAGCAGCAGGGGCAGATAGGTTTCGACAGTCAACCGGACAAAGGCAGCCGCTTCTGGTTCCGGCTGGGTTATCCTCTGGCAGTGTCGGATCCGACAGAGGTCGGCGAAGCTGCGCATAGGACTCCATCTGAAAGCCTGCAGATTCTGTTGGTTGAAGATACCGAGATAAACCAGCAGGTGGTCACCGGGTTGCTGCAATCCGATGGACACCGGGTAGCGGTGGCAGCCGATGGTTACAGTGCACTGCAGATGCATGATCAGCATGACTATGACCTGATCCTGATGGATATTCATCTGCCCGATATGGACGGCATGGAAACAACCCGACGCATTCGGGAACACCGTAACAGTGCCAAAGCCAATATCCGGATTATCGCTCTGACAGCGAGTATCACAGAAGCGGAAATCAACAACTACCATGCCGCAGGTATTGATGGCGTGATCGGAAAACCGCTGCAATACGGAGAACTACAGACTTTGCTTGGTACGCACCCGAAAACCACAACACCAGCAACACCTGATGATCAGGAGCGGACGCAACTGGATATGACTCTGATTGAGCAGCACTGTTCAATGCTGGGCCAGGATAAGTTTCTGCAACTGCTGACCCAACTTCAGCAACAGTGCGAGTCTCTGCTGCAACAACTTGAAGAGGCAGCCACGAACGGCGACCATGCCCGCACCGCAAAAGTCGCTCATCAGTTGGCAGGGGCCAGTGCTAACTTTGGTCTGAAACAGCTCTCGCAACGCTGTAAAGCGGTCGAGAAACAGAGCCATCTGCTGACGCCGGCCGAGCTGCAAGAATTACAGCATCTGCTGCAGAACAGCCTGATTCAACTGCAGAAGATGCTGGCCGGGTAGCTCTGAATCAGCCTGTCGTACAGCTACAAAAAAGACCCCTCAAAGAGGGGCCGAAGCTTCCGGTTAAAGAAGTAAGATAGAACTCCGGGTTACCCTCCCGGCAGGGTGGTCAAGCACGACAACCAACATCCCTGTAGAGCACATGAAGCACTTTGAAATAATGCGGGCTGCAATACTGCAGCCCTGACACAGATTACTTATTGATGTTGATAACCTGAGCGCTGGTGTATTCCATCAGACCTTCCTGACCGAACTCCACACCAAAGCCGGACATCTTGCAGCCACCGAATGGCGCATAGGGCAGCAGCTCCGCGTGACCATTGATCCAGGCGGTACCACATTCCAGACGGCCGGCAATTTCAGCCGCCTTCGCCGGATCCGATGACCAGACTGAACCGCCCAGCCCCACATCGGAAGCGTTCGCCCGCTTCAATGCATCTTCAACATCGGTGTAACGGATCACCGGCAGCACCGGACCGAACTGCTCTTCATCAACCAGACGGGCACCATCGGTGATATCTGCGACGATGGTAGGCGGATAGAAGTAGCCCTTGCCTTCCAGCGGTTCACCGCCACACAGTACCCGGGCACCATTGGCGCGAGCATCTTCAACCAGCTCGCTGACCAGATTGAACTGATCGCGGTTCTGAATCGGACCGAAAGTCACGCCCTCTTCCATACCGTTACCCACAGTCTGCTGAGCCGCAACATCGGCCAGTTTCTCACACAGTTCATCGTAGATAGAGTCGTGTACGTAGAGTCGTTTCAGCGCCGCACAGGTCTGTCCCATATTCAGGAAAGAGGTCTGGAAAATGCCTTCAGCAATCGCCGCTGGATCAGCGTCCGGAAGCACGATACCAGCATCGTTACCGCCCAGCTCCAGAGTCAGACGTTTCAGATTATCCGCGGCACCGCGCATGATGGTCTGCCCGGTTGGAGTAGAGCCGGTGAAGACAATTTTACGGATACCCGGGTGCTTGGTAATGCCGCTACCGATACCACTTTCACCGGTAACAATGTTTACCAACCCCTTCGGGGCAACTTCATTGATAATCTCCACCAGACGCAGGGTGTTCAGTGGCGTCAGACCGGATGGCTTGGATACCACGGTATTACCGGAACGGATCGCCGGCATAATATGCCAGACGGCAATCATCAGCGGCCAGTTCCACGGTGTGATCGAGCCGACTACACCCAGGGATTTACGGTGTACTTCAACACGCTTGTTTTCGCTGTCTTCCAGTACTTCAACCGGCATTTCCAGCTCAGCTGTAGCACGGGTCCAGGCCACGGCACCACCGACTTCCATCTGCGCCAGAAACATCGGTTTCCCCTGCTCTTCAACAACGATCTGAGCCAGCTCTGCAGCATTCGCTTCAATACGATCGGCAATATCGTTCAGCAGCTGCTTACGCTCTGCGTGGCTGGAGAACTGCCAGCTTTCATAGCAGGCCTGCGCAGCTGCAACCGCCTGATCCAGCTGTTCAACGCTGGCTTGCGGACACTTAGCAACAACCTCTTCAGTCGCCGGGTTCAGTACATCGAATCTACCTGCGCCACCAGTTGCCTTTTCGCCATTAATAATCAGTGAATATTCTCTCATTATCGTTTCCTCTTTTTACCGGAAAAGCCGGGGTTAAACCCCGGCGTTATAGTTATGTTGTGAATCAGAACGGTACGATTGCCAGCAGCTGGAAGTAGGTGCTGTCTGACGTATTGTTCTGTGCAGTGTTGTCATTATCAGGTGAATACAGACCCACCAGCGGGCTGATAATCAGGTGATCATGCACCACCCATTCCGCGTAGATATCGATCTCTGAGCCGTTGGAATTGGATGAACCGAAAGTAGTGGAATCATCAAAGTCAAAGAACAACGCACCAATCGCCAGCGTTTCAGACGGGTAGGCTTTTATGCCCACATGCTGAATCCTGGCAGCGGAGCCGAACGGTCCGGCATAGTTTGCTGCGACTTCACCCTGATACCAGGTACCGTAGCCCCGGCTGAAACCGTAAAACAGGGAATCAAAACTGTCGTCGTACTGGGTATATCGGTAGTTCACCGAAGGAGACCAGGGCGCATCGGCGAAGGTCCAGCCAGCCTCGGCATACCAGGCATCAGAATCGGTACCACTACCGCTTTCCTGATTGGCAAACTCAGCCGCCAGGAACAGGTTTTCTACCCCGGCATTACCCTGAAAACGAACACTGAAGGTTTCCTGACCATCCCGATCAGTTCCGACCGGAATGACGTCATCCTGATCCAGACCTTTCAGGTACATCGCACCGACGGTACCCGCTTCAGCGACATACTCGATATTCAGGCCTGCCATCTCTACATTCGCCTGACCATTGTTATCAGACTTGAACCAGAACAGATCAGAACGCAGACCACTGTCGCCACCGACCTTGGCCCAGAATGTCTGATCAAAAGCTTTACGGGCTGCCAGCCAGTAGGCACCACCACGATCAGCTTTATCACCCAGACCTTCACCCAGGTTCAGGGCATCGCCATTGATCAGGAAGCCATCCCCGATAGAGATATTCTGACGGCCTACAGAGATATCCAGACCATTCTCGCCCAGGGCCGGGAACAGGTTGCCGGAACGCCAGCCCACATACGCATCTTCGATCGCGGTACGACGTTCATCACCGGTGGTGAAGTTTGCCGCATCACCATCACCGAAGGTGCCGGAGGTCAGCACATTCACCGCGCCATACACAGCGGCGTTCTGGTCGCTGTAGCTCTTACTACCGCTAAAACCTGCCTTAATGTAGCCTTCCTGCCAGTTTGAACCGTTACCGGATTTACCCAGATAGTTCTCTTCGCTGCTGAAAATACCGAAAATGGCTTCGACATCCAGATTCAGCTCCGCCCCATCCTCCTGATAGAGGTTATAAGCCTGCGCGGGCATGGCGATCGCTGCCGTCGATGCAGCGATCGCTGCAGACAACAGATAGCCGGGAGCCTTTCTGCTGATCACTTTCTTCATCGTTGTAGATTCCTCCGCGCTCTGCGCGTTTTTATTGTTCTGTTTGCGACTCTTGATCTGAGTGTGATCCGGCGAAGATCCGCTACTGAAGGGAGAAGTACGCGCCCCTCCGGCCAATCACATTGAGCACGATGAAAAGGTTAGCCCCGGGGTGTAAACCAGATGCGGGGCGGATGTATGAAGTTGTAGGAAGATGTAACAGGATGTAAAAGCAGGTGACCTGATATAAAAAACCCGCGATCCGGAATGGATAGCGGGCTTTAATCAATGGGTTCAGAAATCAGAGACGGGCTTTGATCTCCTCGAGGGTACGCTCCAGTTCAGCGACCCGTTGTTCAAGTTCTTCTATTCGCTCAGCACCGCCCGGGCTGCTTTGCACAGGCGCAGCTTCCGATGGGTCAGCGGCTTCCACCGGACCACTACAAAGGTGGGCAAAACGGGACTCCCGTTTACCTGGTTCTCTCGGCATTCGGACGACCAGAGGGTAATCTTCCCGCTCACTCATTTTCTGCAGCACCTGCTCAACCTGATGTACATCATCAAAGCCGCACAGGCGGTTGGTGCGGGTTCTCAGCTCGCCAGGAGTTTGCGGACCACGCAGGAAAAGCACACAAAGAATACCCAACTCCCGTTCACTCAACTGCAGTTCGCTGAACTCAGTATTGCAGAAACGGTGGCGGTACTTTGACACGCGACTACCAAAGCCACTCTCTTCGCGAATAAAGCGTTTCTTTGTGAGTTCTTCGACAACATCGAGTACTTCCGACTCAGACAGTGACATCACCGGTTCGCGGTTACTTTTCTGATTACAGGCGGTAGTCAGGGAATTCAATGACAAAGGGTATTGATCGGGGGTGGTGATCTCTTTTTCAATCAGACAGCCGATCACCCGTGTCTGCGCCAGGCTCAGATCCATTTCCATAACACTATCCCCTTTATAAATAACAAGTTACTACCGGTACCAGTTATACATCCTGACTCTGGTGAATACCATTGTCAGAAAGATTTAAGGACCAGAAGTTCACTTTCAGGATAGCCGGAAACCTGCCGGAAAGAGAAGCATCTTCGGCATCAGAGACTCGCAACAGGACTCAGAATCGCCCTATTCCAAACACCCTCTGTAGCAGGAATGCCACCAGATAAGTGACTAATAATACACTTCCGATTTCGCCCCACAGGCCCCATTGGCTGTATATCCAGGATTCCCCAACAAGTACCGGTTGCCCGAGTATGCGCAAAACAGCGCTCCAGGCATTCACAAATTCTGCTTCTGCTCCGATGACATAGTCCACCAACAGCATGATCAGAACGCAGATAAGCCAGATCGGAAGCAGTCCATTACGCTGCATCCAGCTCCCCCATTCTGTTTTAAAAGCGCTTAAGACAGCCTCTTAAGACAAGCTCGTAAGACAGACTCTTAAGCTTAGGTAAAAATACTCGTCGACCAGGCCATATCGACGAAGAGATACGATCTATCTTTTAAGTATTGGTTATTTTTTAACCAACATCAAAATCATCACCTATACTTCAGTGCTAACGCTCCGATCAACCCCGAACATCTATGTGAATCCGATGAAGCCTCTGCGTCAAAGAACTCTGCCAAAACCACCACCCGCCAGAGAAACACACGAATCAATCCGCCATCAGACCGATCAGTTCCTGCAGTCCGGGGGACGGATTGCAGTGATACCTGCAGGATTCAGCGGCATACCCAGAATGCAGGGGCCGCAACAGAAGTTGGGTAAAAAGCTCTACCTTTAATCCGGTGCCTGACGGGCCAGAAAGCTTTTCCGGTCGATCCCCCGATCACGAACCAGCAGCTCATCAACCCAGTCAGCATCAAGGGGATCGTTGCCCTGCAGGTAGAGTTCGATGTGTTCCAGTTGATCATTACCCCAGAACAACTGATCATCGATAATGAAGGTAGGGACACCAAAGACATCCCGTCTGATCGCCTGCTCAGTAGAATACTTCAGTGCCTGTTTGACGGCATCGCTGTCTATAGTAGTGAGCAGATACTCACTGTCCAACCCCTGTTCCTGGAGGATACCGGCAAGAGTGTCACGACAGGACAGATCAGCTCCGCGGGACCAGCCAGCTTCAAAAATGGCACTGATCAGGCGGTGCTGATGCCCTGTACCACATACTTCCGGCAACGACAGACGCAATGCCGGTAATGGGTTGTAGGGATGGCGGGCAGGTGGATTAAAGTCAAAACCGTGTAGCCGGGCATAACGATCACAGTAGCGATACAGAGCCGCTTTCTTAGGCCTGACTTCCGCTGGGCCCAGCTGGCCCCAATGATCCAGCAGTTTACCAAACACCACCGGGTGGGCCTGCAGCTCAACATCATACTTCTGACATAACGCTCCTACCTTCAGCCAGCTGAAATAAGCATAGGGAGAGATATAATCGAAATAGAAGTCCAGCGTACGCATAGAGACCGCTCCGTGGTGATTGTTATGTGCATTCAGTGTGGCACGTAAGCCAGGTTAGACAACTAGACTTTCGTGGCTCGTGGCTCAGCAATAACTTGTGGGAAATAAGATGGACCCACCTCCTCTGTGCCATGCTTAACGCATTAAGCCTGGTTCGGCATCTAGAAAGAGAGGGTCCATACATGAGTAAGGTTAGCATCATTGGTATCGATTTAGCCAAATCTGTTTTTCAACTAGTAGGTACC
>JAOXSA010000188.1 GCA_025800245.1 Amphritea sp.
ACCTTATCACTGCCCTTAAAACGTGCCAGCGTATAAGTCTTCGGGACCGACAGAAAATCTCGCTCGGTCGCATACACCAATGACAACACCGCTTCGCCATCGGGGTTATGACAAAGGTGGACTGCATCCGTGTGAGGCTCTTTTTCCAGTGCAGGCAGTTCGCTGTAGCTTTTAAGAATCATGATCGGTCCTTTTTCTTCTTGGCATACCGCTCGCTCAGGAGAGGCAGGCTGCGCAGTATATCGGAATAACGCCCGATCCAAAAAATTAAATCACTTCACTTGCACAGGAATATAGTTCGCATATAAACTTATTTAGTACGCATGCAAACCAATACCAGGCCATCAATTATGGATAACAGAATCTTCTTTATGATCAATAAGGTACAGCGCCGTATGCTGAACCATGCCGATCAGCAGTGCGAAAAATCACTGGATACTTCCATCACCCAGATGGCAGCACTGTTCTACATCGATAAACATCCCGGTTGCCTGCAAAAAGATCTGGGCCAGGCTCTGGGGCTGAAGAAAGCAGCAATCACCGGTCTGCTGAGCCGCATGGAAAGCAACGGCCTGATCACTCGCCTGGTCTGTGAAACTGATTCCCGGGCAATGCGTCTGCAGACAACTACCACTGGCCTGGAAAAAATGACTGCGGCCAAACCTATGCTGAAAGATATGAATCAGCAGATATGTGAAGGTTTCACCGATGCAGAGATGGCCGTGGTTATCCGTTTCCTTAACGCTATGCTGGAGCGCTTTTAATGTCTCAGACCACACCTCATACCGAATATCTGAAAACCCGGGCCGGTCACAGCATCACCGCACGGGTGTTTGCACCAGCTGATAAAGCCAGAGCTGTAGTAGTGGTTGCACCGGCCACCGGTGTTGCCCAGTATCTTTATGATGACTTTGCACACTGGCTTGTCACACAGAACTTCGCCGTCATCACTTTCGACTATGACGGCATCGGACTCTCAGTTAATGGGCACGTTAAAAGTAGCAAGAGCGATAAGCTGAGCTGGGCGCACAATGATTGCCCGGCGGTGCTCTCGCTTGCCGAATCCTCCTTCCCTGAGCAAAAGATTATCTGGATCGGACACAGCGTCGGCGGCCATATGCTGGGCATGATGGAAAACACCGACCGCATTGACCGGGCAATCACAGTTGCAGCCGGGACGGGTACCTGGTGGCTTAACGCCCGCCCTACCCGTCGGGTTGCCTGGTTCATGTGGTACTTTCTGGTGCCATTACTGGTGCCGGTATTCGGCTATTTTCCAGGTAAACGGCTGCGCATTATGTGCGATCTGCCAAAGGGAGTGGTCATGCAGTGGCGGCGCTGGTGTCTGAAAAAAGAGTACGCGATCGGCGCAGAGGGAGGCTGGTTAAGACAACGCTTTGCCAGTGTTTCGATGCCGATTACGGCCTTTGCATTCCGGGATGATGAGATGATGTCGATGAAGAACATCAACATGCTGCACAGCTTTTTTACCGGTACCGCCGTCGAACAGATTACCGTTGCGCCTGAGCAGATTGATCAGAAAAGGATCGGCCATATCGGCTGGCATCGCAGCCGGTATCAGCAGTTCTGGGAGAAATTCCTGCTACCGGCTCTGGAAGCCTGAGCCGTCAGAAGATGGAGTGCGCCGGTAAAAAACCGGACGCACTTCATAGAGCATTTTTCAACCTACAGCTTAGAGGTCTTTTACCAGTCGCAGCGCATCATAGATGGCGGCGTGGACATTACGGGAAGAGACCGCATCACCGATACGGAACAGCTGGAAGCTGCCTTCGGGATTGTTCATCTGGTGCTGTACCCGCCCTTCGATCAGATCGTCGTAGTTCACTTCACCCAGGTTGGTTGAGTGAGGTTTCAGATCGAAATAGATGTCATCCATCGGAATCACACCGTGGTTCACTACTACCTGATCTACAATGCGTGGCTTACCGATGGTACCGCCGGCCGTTGCGAAGTAGTCACTGCCCACCAGCGCTTTCAGCTTATCGCCTTCACGTACTACATCATGCAGTCGGTAGGTCACGGTGAAAGTGACATCCTTTTCCTGCATCGCCCGCATATAAGGCACCAGGTTCATCGCCATCACATCCGGAGCAAAAGAACGGTCCGGTGTCATAATTTCCAGTTCCGCACCGGATTCAGCGATGATCTCAGCGGCCTGCATCGCAGCATGGTCACCAGCATCATCAAACAGCAGGACCTTACTGCCCGGTTTCACATCACCGGCGATAATATCCCAGGCAGATACCACCAGATCATTACCGGTTTCCAGCACCTCGGTATCCGGGAAGCCGCCGGTGGCAATGATCACCACATCGGGATTTTCCGCCTGAATATCGGCAGCTTCCGCCCAGGTATTGAAACGGAATTCCACACCGTGCGCGGCACACTGTGCCATGCGCCAGTCGATAATAGAGATCAGTTCGTGACGACGCTCACTCTGGGACGCCAGTCGCACCTGACCACCCGGATCAGGCTGTGCTTCCAACACCACCACCTCATGACCACGTTCGGCAGCAACCCGTGCCGCCTCCAGACCACCCGGTCCAGCACCAACGATAACAACCTTTTTCGTGGTTTCAGCCTTTTCGATTTCATGGGGCATAGTCAGCTCACGACCGGTCGCCGCATTGTGAATGCAGAACGCATCCCCGGCCTGATAGATCCGGTCGAGACAGTACGTTGCACCCACACAAGGACGGATATCATCTTCACGCCCTTCAATGATCTTGCGCACGATATGCGGGTCAGCCATATGCGCACGGGTCATACCGATCATATCCAGCTTGCCTTCAGCGATGGCATAGCGGGCAGTCGCCACATCCGGAATCTTCGCCGCATGAAAGGTCGGGAAACCGGTGGCTTCACGCACGGCACCGGCAAAGTCCAGATGCGGTGAGTTCTTCATCCCCATCACCGGAATCACATCGGTCAGCGCCGGGTCGGTATCGATACGGCCACGGATAACGTTAAGGAAGTCCACCTGGCCGGTATCACGCAGAATACGGGAGATCTCCAGACCTTCATCCCGGCTGATACCGCCCTGCACGATCTCGTCAGCGGTGTAGCGCACACCAACAATAAACTCATTACCAACCCGCTTACGGATCGCATCCAGCACATCCATCGTGAAACGGATACGGTTTTCCAGTGGCCCACCATAAGGACCATCCAGCGTATTGGTCAGTGGCGACCAGAACTGATCCATCAGGTGACCGTAGGCCTGCAGCTCGATACCATCCAGACCCGCCGCTTTCATCCGCTCAGCGGCATCAGCGTAATCACGGATAATCCGGTCGATATCCCAGTCTTCCATCTTTTTCGGGAATGCTTTGTGAGACGCTTCACGGTGATGGGAAGGCGACACCACCGGCAGCCAGTCGCCTTTCGACCAGCCTGTGCGACGGCCCAGATGAGTCAGCTGAATCATCACCGCAGCACCGTGTTCGTGGCAGGAATCTGCCACATCCTTCAGCCATGGCACTACTTCATCCTTGTAGGCCAGGATGTTGTTAAACACCGGTGGGCTGTCTTTGGAAACCGTTGCAGAACCTGCAGTCATAGTCAGTGCTACACCGGCTTTGGCACGCTCCTCATGGTAGGCACGGTAGCGCTCTTTCGGCATACCATCCTCAGGATAAGCCGGCTCATGGGAGGTGGTCATGATGCGGTTTTTCAGCGTCAGATGCTTGAGCTGATAGGGCTGCAGCAGTGGATCTTTGCTTGTAAAATCTTGGCTCATAGTCGCTCGCCTATGGTTCTGGACGGCACCTTTGGCTGGCCCATCCCGGTGTTATTTTTATCAGTATTGCCTGTTCACTATTTATGCCGCTGTTATCCCGTCGCTTCAAATGATATTTTTATAACCTCTGGCATGATTTAAAGTCATGCGAAAGATCATCTGAGCCAATCGAGGTGGATATGGCCGGGTTAAAACAGAAACTGCCGCCGCTCAGCACACTGGTGACATTCGAATCTGCTGCACGCTTACTGAGCTTTACACTGGCTGGTGAAGAACTGCATGTCACCCAGACTGCTGTTTCAAGGCAGATCCGTACACTGGAAGAGTATCTCGGAGTGTCGTTGTTCCACCGCGGTCATCGCAGTGTGCAGCTCACCGATGCCGGTAAGCAGTTACTGCAATCGGTCAGTATCGGCCTGGAACACATTGCCGGTACCGTGACAGAACTCCGCCACACCCAACCGGAAAGTTATCTGACGGTATCGGCAACCATCGCCTTCGCATCCCTGTGGTTATCACCAAAACTGCTCACATTCAAACAGTTATACCCGCATCTTGAGGTCCGGATTCTGGCAACCGACCGGGATATTAACCTGCAATCAGACGGTGTTGATCTGGCATTCAGCTGCGGTGATCCGGTCGGCCAGGCTGGTGTGCATTCCACCTGGCTGTTCGCCGATGAAGTGTTTCCGGTCTGCAGCCAGAGTTATCTGGAAAGTCACCCGTTTGATCAGCCAGAACAACTGCTCAGCCAAGAACTGCTGCATCTGGATGATGATCACTGGCGTAATCTCAGCTGGAAAGCCACCGACTGGCCCCTGTGGCTGAAAAACCAGGGCGTCACAGGCTCTATACCCGGCGGCGGTATACGGATGAACAACTATCCCCTGCTGCTGCAAACCGCCATCAATGGCCAGGGCATTGCGCTGGGCTGGAAACACCTGGTTGCGGATATGCTGGAACAGGGTCTGCTGGTGCAACCATTGCAGGAAACCCTGGATACCGAGCGGGGTTATTACCTGATCGAATCCAGTCGCCGGCCACTATCCGAGGAAGCCCGGGTATTCCGCGACTGGATCATCGAACAGGTACAGTTCAGCCACGGCTGAATCAGGCTTCAGCCAGCCATGGCGGTACCAGACCCAGATAGTTTTCCACGGTTTTCACCCCGGCGGTATTCCGTGCCGCCAGCTCGGCCGCTTCCTGCTCTGCGTGGCTGTAGACGATACCCCAGAGTTGCACTGTGCCCTGATTCACTGTGACATTGATCCGGCCTGTCACCAGACCTACCTCATCAGACAGCTCATGCATCAGGCTATCGCGGATGGAGCGGTCATCAGCATGACGTTCAGCCACATCACTACTGCCCCGCAACGTCAGCCCGTGCAACAGGTTTGCCCGGCTCACCAGCCCCACCAGCTTTCCGTCACGGGTCACCGGCACCCGTTTGATATGGTGCTTTTCCAGCAGTGCTGCAATTTCATGCAGCGGCTGGTCTTCTGTCACCGTCACAGGATTACGGGTCATCACTTCGGCCGCTTTACGGCCATGGGTTTTCAGATAGTGTTCAGCATCATGTTGTTCAGCAAACAGGTTCTCTATCCACCAGGAGTGCCTTTCTTCCGAGTCATTTTCGATCCTGCGCATCAGATCGCCTTCGCTGACAATCCCCAGAACCCGTTCGTCAGAATCCACCACCGGTACCCCGCTGATCCGCTGTTGCAGCAGTATGCCGGCAATATCCCGAACGCTGGTATCTTCGGTCACCGAAATCACCGATGTGGTCATAATATCTGCGGCATGCATAGCATTCTCCCCAAATAATTACTTCAGTGCCTGTAAGTATAGGGCATCCCTTCAGAGCCATTCCCAGATGGGCTGAAAGCCTTTAAAATCCGGGGCTTAACTAATGCGCTAAAGATTGACCGGGGACATTTATTTACCGCTCACGACAAGGCAATGTCGCAAAAGCGCAACCCGGAAGGCGGAACCTGAAGGGTGAAAGATCAGATTTGCCTATATAACTATACGTGCCAGACTAATATGACCTTACTGATCGAAGACTGAGCGACCGGTAAGAGGCTGTTATCAGCGGGCAGCTTGCAGACGGTAAATACCGTGATTGCAGGCCAGTCACCAAACTGTGTTTATTTTATTATCAGTTTAGTGACACAAACCTCACGACACAGCCTAATATGGATTTTTTATCTAGCAGTATCATATTTATAGGCAAAAAGACTATTACAGGACCAATATACTGTGATACTAATTCCCGAACCCGAAGCTTCCGATGGCTTCGATTCGGGGATTCCGACAATAAAACGCAAAGCCTGACTTAGGAAAGACTATGAAAAGAAGAAATATTCTGAAGGCCGCAGCAGCGGGTATTGCCGCAGCGCCACTGGCAATGAGTGCTTCTAACGCCCAAGCAGCTGATAAAGTTCGCCTGCGTATGCAGACGTACTGGGGCACCGAATCTGACGATATCCACAATGAATTCATCGACGATATCAAAGTTTCTTCTAACAAATCTCTGCGCGTTAAGCGCTTCCGTGGCAGTGAGCTGGTTCCTAACGCTGACATGCTGCAAGCAGTAAGCAAAGGCACCATCGACATGTGTCAGGGCTACGCCGGTTACTGGCCTGGTCAGCTGGACATCGCGTCTATCGAATCCGGTCTGCCAGGTGCATGGACTGATTACGACGAAGCTCAGTACATCTGCGAAACTAAAGGCCTGAACGACCTGGTTCGTGAAGCTTACGCAGAGAAAGGCGTTCACTACCTGGGCCCAATCATGGGCGGTCCATTCGACCTGCTGACAACTAAGCCGGTTAAAAGCCTGGACGACCTGAAAACCATGAAGATCCGTGCAACGCCTTCTGTTGCTAAGATCCTGGAAAAATTCGACATCCCAACCGTATACCTGCCAGGCGGCGAGCTGTACCTGGGTCTGTCTACCGGTACTATCGACGGCGTAATCTACGCGGGTACCAACGAGTACAAAGCGATGAAGCTGTATGAATCTGCTAAGTACTACACTTTCCTGGGTATGGTTAACCCTGGTTACTGCGACGACATGCTGATCAACAAGGCGAAGTGGGACTCTCTGTCCGACGAGCACAAGCGCATCATCGAAATGGCGTACGCTAAGCACGCTCGTAAGATGCACACCTGGATGGTTTCCGGCTCTATCGATGCAGGTACTTCCGGTCTATTCGAATTCAGCACTCTGCCAGAATCTGACCAGGCGCGTCTGCGTGAAGCAGCTCGTGTAATCTGGGAAGAAGAAGCGGCTAAATCTCCACGTAACGCTGCAGCGATCAAGATTCTTGAAGAAGCTGCGAAAGCGACTGGGAGAGCATAATGTCCTGGATATCTCGGCTACTTAATACACAAGACGAGATATCCGACTTCATCGGCAGGGCCGTCTCCTGGATGTGCCTTGCCATGATGGCTGTTCTCGCTCTCGAGATCAGCGCCCGATATCTGTTTAACAGCCCAACCTCATGGGCCCATGAAACCACGACCATGCTCTATGGTACCTTCTGTATCCTGGCCGGTGTTTACACCCATCGTCATCACGGTCATGTACGAAGTGAAGCGGTTTATCACCTGTTCCCTGCCCGGGGCCGTGCCGTGCTGGATGTTATCACCGGCGGTATTGGTCTGGTTGTGTTTGCAGTGTTCTTTTATGTTGCGTGGGAGTTTGCGTATGACTCCTGGGTCAGCAATGAACACTCTTCAAAAAGTACCTGGGCACCACCGATCTACCCATTCAAGTCAGTCCTGCCTCTGGCAGTCGGTCTGATGTGGCTGCAGAGCCTGGTCCACTTTATCCGTGATGTACGTGTTGCGGTGGGCATTGATGAGCCGGTAGAAGTGGTTGAACAATAATTTCGTTGTGTTTGTTTTAATAAATAAGCAGCTCACAAAATAACTACACAATAATAAAGGACGCTAACTGTGTTAGATCTCGATCCGTTGGTAGTCACAGGCGGCATGTTTGGCTGCATGCTGTTGCTGCTGATCCTGGGCGCTCCACTTACCTGGGCGCTGCTTACAGTGGGCATAGGCTCCGCATATTTCCTCTGGGGGCCTGCTGGCCTTGAACTGCTGGCGATCAGTACGTTCTCCTCGATGGATAACTTCCTGCTGGTAGCCCTGCCAATGTTTATCTTTATGGGCCTGATGCTGCAGCGCTCCGGTATCACCGACGACTTGTTTGACATGATCAACAAGCTGATGGGTGGCACACCGGGTGGTCTGGGCATGGGTACCGTTATTGTCTGCGCTCTGATTGCTGCAATGGCCGGTGTATCCGGTGCGGCGACCGTGAGCCTGGGTATCATTGCTCTGCCAGCGATGCTGAAACGCGGTTACGACAAGAAGCTGGCAACCGGTACTATCATGGCCGGTGGTGCACTGGGCTTCCTGATTCCGCCAAGCGTACTGATGATCATTTACGCCTTCCTGGCTCGTGAATCCGTAGGCAAGCTGTTTGCAGCTGGTCTGATGCCGGGTCTGATGCTGGCGGGTATCTACATCCTTTACGTACTGATTCGCGCCAAAATGAATCCGCAGCTGGCACCGCCAATTGCAGAAGAAGAACGTGTTGACCTGAAAGGTAAGCTGATCTCTCTGAAAGCGCTGATCCTGCCGGGCGCACTGATCGCAACCGTGCTGAGCTTCATCGTCTTCGGTGTAACATCACCGTCTGAAGCATCTGCTGTAGGTGCCATCGGCTCTCTGGTCTGTGCTGCGATCTACCGTACTCTGACCTGGCCGGTACTGAAAGAAGTACTGATCGGTACTACCAAACTGATGGGTATGCTGCTGTGGATCACTCTGGCAGCGGTATTCTTCAGTAAGGTATACATCGGTCTGGGTGCCGGTATGATTCTGGAAGAATTCATCGAAGACGCCGAACTGTCTCCGTATCTGGTAATTATCGCGATGCTGGCGTGTTACTTCATCCTGGGTATGTTCCTGGATGACTTCGCCATCGTATTCATTACCGTACCGCTGTTCGTACCGATCGTTGATTCCCTGGGCTTCGACACTGTCTGGTTTGCTGTTCTGTTCATCATCAGCATGCAGTCCGCGTATCTGACACCGCCCTTTGGGTATAACCTCTTCTATATGCGATCGGTGGCGCCGCCGAGCGTCACAATTTATGACCTCTATAAAGCGGCTATCCCATTCGTTATCCTGCAGATCATCGGTCTGGCACTGGTTGTAGCTTTCCCTCAGATCGCTCTCTGGTTACCAGAACAGATCTTCGGTTAACCGTTAAACAGATTACAAAGCCTCCTTCGGGAGGCTTTTTTATTGCCTGCTCCCACACCAGTCACCAAGCACCAGACACAAAATGAGTAGCGAATCTGCGACAGTGGCCCCAAAATATGACCCTGCTGCATGCTTTCCGGCCAGTAACTTACTAATATCCGCTTGATAATTCACAAGAAAAAGATTCAGCACCGTGGCACACCAAGAACGTCCTGAAACCACCTCCGAAGCCGGCAACCAGATCAGTACTGTTGCACAGCAGAACTTACTGACCTGTTCACCGGATACCAGCCTGCAGGCAGTGACACAACTGATGCAGGAGAACACCTGCAGCTCAATTCTGGTTATCGATAATGATCAGCCGGTCGGTATCTGGACAGAGGCCGATGCGCTGAATATCGATTACACCTCTTCCGATCAGTGGCAGAAACCAGTTGCTGACTATATGAGCACCTCACTGAAGACCATCTCCGGGCACCATCCACTGGAGGAAGCCGCGGTACAGATGAAACAACAGGGGCTGCGCCATCTGGTGGTCACCGACCAGCAGAATGAGGTATCGGGCATCCTGACCCAGTCCGATGTAATCAACCATCAGGAAGCTGAATTCTTTATCAGCATGACCGAAGTTCGTACAGTCCTGCCCAGTCAGCAGGTACCTCTGCTGGAGCAGCACCACGCCCTGGATGATGCTGTAAAGCTGATGAAAGATACAAAATCCGATGCGGTGGTGGTAACGAAAAAAGGTGCACCGGTCGGCCTGATTACCCAACGGGATCTGATCCGTTTTATCAGCAAGGGTAAAACCACAACTCAGTTACGTCAGGTGATGAGCTCTCCCCTGCTCTCTATTCCTCAGACAATGAGCCTGCTGGCGACCCGCTCACTGATGCAGAAGCGCCACATCCGCCATCTGGGGGTCAATGGTGATAATGGCCAGCTACTGGGCTTAATCTCATTTCAGGACATCCTCGACAGCATCGAGCAGACCTATGTGCGCCGTTTACGCACAGCGCTCACCAGCAAATCGATCGACCTTCAGAACGCCAAACAGGAACTGCATATGGCGCACACGCTGATTGAGGCGTCGATGGATGGCATTATGGTCACCAATGAAGATGGGATTATCGAACTGATCAACCCCGCCTTCAGCATTCTGACAGGGTATTCCGAAGCAGAAGCGCTGGGTAAGTCCGCCAGCCTGATCAGTTCCGGTAAGCATGATGCCGAGTTCTATAACAGCATGTGGGACAGCATCCGCCAGAACGGTTTCTGGAAAGGAGAGATCTGGAACCGGCGCAAAAGCGGTGAAACCTATCTGGAATGGCTGACCATCACACGCATTGTCGAGCCTAACAGCGACCGGGTGCTGTATGCCGGTATCTTTAGCGATATTACCGAGCGTAAGAAATCAGAGCAGATTATCGAAAACCTGGCGTACTACGACCCACTGACCAAGCTGCCTAACCGTCAGCTACTCTATGATCGACTGGATATCGCCATCGCCAGCGCGCACCGTGACAAGCACAAGGTCGCCCTGCTGTTTATCGATCTGGATCATTTCAAGCGGATCAACGATACCCTGGGCCATACCACCGGTGATCAGGTACTGATTATGGTGGCAGAGAGAATCCGTAGCGTGATCCGTGAAGGCGATACCCTCTCCCGTCTCGGTGGTGATGAACTGATCCTGCTGCTGACCGAAGTCTCCGATGAAGAGATCGTCAGCCGCATGGCGAAACGGATCATCGATATTCTGCAGGACTGCCTGCGCATTCAGAGCTACGAACTGCATATCTCAGCCAGTATCGGCTGTGCAATGTACCCTGACGACGGCAGCAACCGCGAAGAGCTGCTGCAGAAATCAGATATTGCCATGTACCGGGCGAAACAGGGTGGCCGCAATAACTTCCGCTTCTACTCAGCCAAAATGGACGAGCAGACCCACCAGGCGCTGAAGATGGAAAGCCGCCTGCGCAAGGCCCTGCAGAATAAAGAGTTCTATCTGGAGTACCAACCGAAGATAAGCCTCACCGGCAATCAGATTCTTGGTGTAGAAGCACTGATTCGCTGGCATGATCAGGAACTGGGACAGGTCCGACCGGATCAGTTTATCCCGCTGGCCGAAGACCTCGGATTAATCAACGAGATCGGTAACTGGGTGCTTCAGGAAGCTGCGACACAGAGCCAGCGCTGGCAGACGATGGCACTACCGCCGCTGCAAGTATCGGTGAATGTCTCCGCACTTCAGTTCAAACAGGGCCGGGTAATTGAGCAGGTTGAGAGCGCACTGGAAACCACCGCACTCCAACCGGACTGTCTGGATCTTGAGATCACCGAAACCTGCCTGATCAGCGATCTGGAGTCTGTGACCGGCAGCCTTAAATACCTGCGCGGTCTGGGTCTCAGTATCTCACTGGATGATTTTGGTACCGGCTTCTCCAGCCTCAATATGCTCACACAGCTGGATATCGATCACCTTAAAATCGACCGCAGCTTTATGCAGGGCATTCCCGGCGCTAAAGATAAAGAAGTACTGGTCTCCACCATCATACTGATGGCCCATAACCTGGGCTTTAAAGTGATTGCCGAAGGGGTGGAAACCGAGCAGCAGATGCAGTTCCTGATCGACAAAGGCTGCGACCAGATGCAGGGCTACTACTTCAGTAAACCGGTCTCCGCCGATATCATCGCCGAGATGTATCGCAAGCAACTGACCGCTGAACCTGCCTGAGCGAACCCGCTAAGTTTTAGCGCTAATGAGCCTCTCAACTGAGAGGCTTATCGCTTGCCAGAAAAATGCACTACAATGCCCTTTCCCAGCCACTGATCTGTGAATACACCGTGCGTAAAAGCGATAAGAAACTCGAAAACCAGCTCCGTATCACCCTGACAGAAGTCTGCGAAGCCAGCCTTAAAGAAGATACCGGTTTCCAGTGGCTGACCCATACGGTCGACTACCAGAAGTTTCCCGACAGCCTGCAGATCACCTGTATGTTTGATACGCCCGAGAACCTGGCTGAGTTTCTTAAGAGTGCCCATAAGGCCGCACTGACAGAACTGATCAGGGATAAACTGGACAGTGTAGGGATACGTCTGAAGAAACCTGAGAGACAGGTAGTCTTTGATATTGAGGGCGATGAGAATAAAGGTGAATGGCACTGATGAGTAATCTGGATCAGAGTACATCAAAGGATTAAGTGTTAGTGAAACCTTACACCGATCTTATTCATCATGAGCTCTCAGCACACCGGGGTAATGAAAAAGCAGCGAGTATTTTTCCGGTGGAGCTACTAATGAAAGCTATTTTA
>JAOXSA010000215.1 GCA_025800245.1 Amphritea sp.
AGATATGTTCGTTATCAGGAAAAATCAGCTTACGAAGAAGAGCAGCGCCAAATTCAGTTAGAAATAAATTAAGAAGTAACGCCCCCTTATAGGGGGCATAAAGCAAAGCCACCTTCTATGAAGGTGGATTTTTACTTTCAGCAATAAAGCGCGCAACTCAGTAGCTCACGCTCAGGGTACCTGCATACCAAACTGTATAAATTCGATCTGCGCCAGACGATCCATCCAGTCTTTCACGTGGGGGAAGTCATTACGATCGATACCCTGCCACTCATACCGGCAAGCCCAGGGGTAGATCGCAAAATCGGCAATAGACAGATCCTCACCTATCACAAAGGCTTTGCCAGCCAGTTGCTTATCCAGTACACCCCATAACCTGCGGCTTTCGTCGCTGTAACGGCGTATGGCGTAAGGGATCGTCTCTTCAGCAAAACGATTGAAGTGGTGCGCCTGACCCAGCATCGGGCCGAAACCACCCATCTGCCACATCAGCCACTGTATGCATTCGGTCCGCCTGAGTGGATCGGTCGGTATGAACAGACCGGTTTTTTCTGCCAGATAGATTAGTATGGCGCCGCTTTCGAATAGTCTGACGGGCTGGCCTTCCGGGCCTTCATCATCAGTGATAGCAGGAATCCGGTTGTTAGGGCTGATTTCGAGAAAGTCGGGTTCAAACTGATCCCCGGCAGTAATATCGATCGGGTGAACCCGGTAGGGCAGACCAGTCGCTTCCAGCATAATCGAAATCTTGCGGCCATTAGGAGTGCCCCAGGTATAGAGATCGATCATTTTGTTCTCCCACTGCTATTACTGCGAATTCTGTTCTGTAAAGTGCTTATAGATAGAGATCAGCTCATCTTCGGTAAAAGTGACAATGATCAGTTCCTGCCCCGGACTTATAAGATCCGGATTCTGACCCAGAATGCCTTTTTCGTAATTATAGACGTAGGTATCTTTTACCTTACGGTCCAGTATGGTTCCCAGGAATGAGCTGGTACTGTTAGCCAGTCGCTCATCCGCGGAGAGAGGAATATCTGCAGTTACCCGGCCCTGATTAACCTGAATACCTTTCGAGAATGTATGCATCAGGCCTTTCTGAATGATACCCCACAAGCCCTGGTCGTCGCCGTCGGTCACGCCGTGAATATAGAACAGGGTATTGCCACTGTTATCCGGATCGCTGAGCAGTTCATTCAAGCGGATCTGCTTGCCCAGTCGGAGTTCGTCGGCGCGAATGATCTGGCCCTGAGCACGGGTGGTTTGTGACTCTGACTGATTGCGATTGCCGAAGCTGTTCAGTTCTACTGCAAAACTTGTGGCGTTATCTTCCTGCAGGACTTCAGTACCTGCCTGAGCCTGAGTCTGGCTTTCCGGCAGTTGCAGTAGCTGATCCTTACTGACGAAATGGTCTGCTTCTCCGACATTAATAGCCTCTGCGGGGGCCTGTGTGATGGTTTCTATATGCTTTTTAGCGGCCATCTTTGAGAGCTCATCAGGCTCAGTAGCAGCCACAGGTTCCTGAGATACAGGTTGTGTTGTCGGGCCGAGAACAAAGTAGCCCGCAGCGGCGGCCAGAATAAGTAGTAACAGAACCAGAAAGTTACGCATTGCCGATATCCTTGATCGTAGGTAGTCAGGAACCTTGGTTTCCGAATCACCAGCGTAAAACAGATCGGAGACAGAAAAAAGGGGCGTTTTTGAAAACTGACTGTGCCGGTGTAATCTATACTTCGGAGTATAAGCCATACAGGGCGGAGGTTTATGACTGAGCAGATTGAAGAGATATTGCACTTCTGGTTTGGTGAGCTGGAGCTGGGTTTTCCGGTCACGGATCGGAAAAAACTCTGGTGGTTTGGCGATGATGCCATGGATCGACTTATCAGTGAGTTATTTGGCCATCAGGTGCGTCAGGCCATCTGGGGACAGCTGGACGACTGGGCCGGTCAGCCCCGTGGCCGTCTGGCGTTGATTATATTATTGGACCAGTTTACGCGGAGCATCTATCGGGGTTCAGCAGATGCTTTTAGTGGCGATTTAAGGGCTGAACAGTTGTGTCGTGAAGGTATCCGGCTGGGACATGACGAGGCGCTGGAAGATAGTGAACGGTTGTTTTTCTATATGCCGTTAGAACATGCTGAAGACCTTACCGCTCAGAATCTCTGTGTTGCTCAGATAGAAGGTATGCTCTGCAGTACACCACGGGAATTGCGCCACCATATCGACAACGCATTGGATTTTGCTCATGAGCATAGGGATCTGATTGTCCGGTTTGGTCGGTTTCCGCATCGCAATAAGGTTCTGGCCCGCTCTTCAACACCGGAAGAACTGGCTTATCTTAATCAGCCCCACAAGCGCTATGGTCAGTAGTTAGCTGAGACATACGGCAGTTCTGACCTGTTAACCATAAAGCTGTTTATGAAACGGGTTTGCATCATGTCGTAAAAAGGTATTTACTGGGCGTCAGATACATACGGAACTTAAGCTAACATGATGAATTCCAAGCAGTCTGTCCTGCAAAAGCCTCTTCAGACCCTGTTTATCAGCCTGGCTGCGCTGATTGTTTTTTCTGCTCTGTTTATCGGTCTGCGAGCCTATGAAGAACGGGTTGCCGTACAGGCCGTTCGCCTCGCTGTTGAGCATCGTGTGGACAGTGTCGATTATGAGATGGCCGGTAAAGCGCGGGACATTGATACCCTCTGGGCGGTCTATGGGCCGCAACAGGATCTGAGCGAAGACCAGTTTTACAGTTTGGCAGACCCGATCGTGGTAAGCCATCATACTTTCCTGCCGCTATTTATCTCTGCAATGGGAGGCGGTCTGACCTTTGTGTTGTTGGGTATGGCGCTGAATCTGGCTGGACGGAACAAGACCTTCAGCCAGGAGATGAAGAGTAAGAATCTTGAGTTGGAGCGTAGCCGGCAGAAACTGGCAGAGATTTCCATTATTGATGAGCTGACCGGGGCTTATAATCAGCGCCATTATAAGGATCTGTTGAATACCGAGAGTCGTCGTGCGGTCAGGGAGTTTGCTCCGCTGACTCTGTTGCTGGCAGAGATTGATACGGTTGCTGATGAGCAGGTAACTGATAGTTTTACTGAGGAATCGATTTGTCGTGTGGCTGAGGTTCTGAACCGGAATATTTCCCGGCCCGGTGATGTGATTGCCCGGATTGATCAACGTCGCTTTGCGCTGTTGTTGCCTGCGACCAATGAGCAGTCGCCGGTGCTTGCAGAGAAACTGTGTCAGCAGGTACAGGCAATCGAGATCGGAGAACAGCGTCTCAGCCTCAGTATTGGTCTCAGCACGATGCAGCCTTCTTCTGAGCTGACTGCCGAAAGGATTCAGCAATATACCGAAGAGGCGCTGCAAAAGGCGATAAGCCAGGGCGGTAATCAGGTTTGTGCGAACACTGAGGCCGCCAGCGAAATTCCGGTAACCTTTGCAGAATAACTGAGCTGCCAGGGCAGTCAGGGAGCTGAAACGTGAATGACTCTTTTGTACTGCCTGAATCCATAGAGTCACTGACTCTGGCTGACCGCCTGGTTGCCCATCGGGGCTACGCATCCCGTTATCCAGAAAACTCTCTGTTGGCAGTAGAGCGCGCGCTGTATCACGGGGCGCGTTTTATTGAAGTCGACATTCAGCTGACTGCTGATGCGCAGCCAGTACTCTATCATGATCGTGACATGAAGCGTCTTTCCGGCGCTGAGAATGCAGTGCATCTGCTGACCTACGATGAGCTGAATCGATACAGTCTGCATAACCCGGTCGTTTTTGGAGACCGTTTCGCGGATGAGCCCATTGCCCACTTGCAGCAACTGATTAATCTGATGCTGATGCATCCCCGGGTAACCTTTTTTATCGAGTATAAACGGGTGGCGCTGGAAAATTCTGGTCTCGAACAAACCCTCAAAGCGACGCTGCCATTACTGGAGTTGGTTCGGCATCAAGCGGTGTTGATCAGTTATTCAGAAGGTATGGTCAAAGCGGCTGCAGAACAGGGGTGGCGTACTGGTATGGTTATGGATCACTTCCCTGAGCAGAACTGGTACAGTCAGTTTCCGGTTCCCCCTGAATTTCTTTTTCTCGATTACAACGACATCGGTGCCCGGATTATTCAGGAAGAGAAGCAGCACTGGCCGGGCATCAGCCTGGCGCTGTTTGAAGTGACCGATGCTGTGGATGCTCAGAGCTGGCTGTTACAGGGTGCTGATCTGGTTGAGACGTTCGCCATCGGGGCGGCTCGAAAAGCGATGCTGTCAATCGCTCAGACCTGACTATCCCTGGCTGCCTTCAAGCAGCGTATCGAGATGCAGGGTAAATGCATCTGACCAGCGTTTATAGCGCTGTTCCAGAGCCGGATTACCGGCTGGCATAAAGACTGTCTCCGGTGTCATCGAGCGGTGACTCTGTGGCAGAGTTAACCAGGCGGCGCCTAATGCGGTGAGTTCCTGTTCCTGATAGCGTGCGACCGGAATGCCGGTGAGATCGGCAAGGCTCTGGCACAGGCTGTTGAGCCGGCTGATACCGCCGCCTACCACGATCTGTTCCGGCGCTTCTACAGTATCCATCGCTGTCAGGTTCCGTTGAATCAGAAACAGAATACTCTCCATGATGGACAATAACCGGGCTTTGGGATCTTCCTGCTCTTCTTCAAGCCAGGAGGAGCGCTCCAGAGGGCACCAGTCTGGTGAACCGACGCCTCCGACCATATTCATAAACAACGGTAATTCGTCGTAGTGAGCCCGCCATTGATCCAGATGGCGGCTATGAGGGCGGCAGATATTAAAGCCCCAGTCCAGCGCGTTGGCGGCACCGTTTATGGTTGCTTCAGCGCTGTATATCGGGCGGTTACCGGCAAGAATCAGGTGGTGCAGTAGCCGTTCAGGGATTTTCTGCTTTCGTGTGTTCAGGACCCGGTTAAGAAACCCGCCACTGCCAAGGTTGATATAAAGGTTCTTTGGATCCGGCGGACCGAAGGCAAACAGCGCAGCGGCCTGATCGCCACTGACGAAGTTCAGCGCCAGATCGCAGCCGGGAAGCTTAAGAGTGCCATAGTGGTGCTGGCAGGGCCGGATCTCCGGTAGCATTGACGTGGGAATGTTAAACAGGCTCAGCAGCTCAGGATGCCATTGCTTTTCTTTCAGTCCATACAGCATGGTGCGGGCAGCGGTTACCCCATCGATCAGATCCGGCTGTTCATGCAGCAGACGTTTTATCAGCCATGCTGCTATCGGTCCGCCTTTTATCCGATGGCCAACGGTACTGAACCGATTATGCTCGAGACACCAGCGTAATTTCGAAGCCGGGGCGTGGGCATTGGGATAGAGTCCGGTGAGTTGGTGAATCATCGGTGCCAGCGGTTCCAGCTCTTCAATGTAATGAGCCCCCCGACGATCCTGCCAGCTGATGATCGGAGTGAGCGGTTTGCCATCATCAGCGTCCCAGCAGAGCAGGCTGGAGCGCTGAGTGATCAGTGCGGCACTTTTCAGTCGCCCCCGATCTGCAGAAGAGAGTTTACTGATCGCTTCCAGTGCGGCACGCTTCAGCGAAATCAGTACCTGATCGGGTATCTGCTCGGCCCGGTTTGGCGGAGTCAGCTGAATATGGACTTTCACTCTGCCCATGGAAATACACTGGCCAAAGCGGTCGAACACCATTGCCCGACTGCTCTGACTACCCTGATCCAGTACCAGGCAAAGGTCAGAATGCATACTTGTTACCCATTTTTGATCCCCTTCATGCATTATCTGAGCGACTTGGTTAAACTGCATGGCCATAGGAGCCGATCTGGCCCGGTCCCATAAGTAACATACCTGATTGTAGGACAGAACCTGACCATATATGGAAAAAGTCGCCAATTTCATTGACTTAGTTCAGCGGCAGCAGCGGAATGCGGAAACCCGCAGGCTGATCGTACTGAGCGGTTCCCATACCTGGGCGCAGCGACAGATTGCAGCTCTGGAAACGGATCTGACTGATTGGTTGCTGATTGCCGGCAAAGAGCATGGACTGCCGTTGCATCAGAGCCTGAAACTGGTTAGCGGTAAACAGGCGCATCAGGTTCTGGGTCAGGAGTATCCAGGGATTATTTTTGATGCCTGGAGTGGCTTTAATCCAAACGCCTTCGGGCAGGTGTGCGGTACGCTTATCGCCGGCGGCATAATGATCCTGATCACACCGCCGCTGACTGAATGGCCGGACTTTGACGACCCTGAGTGCCTCAGTCTGGTAACCGGTTCCGGTTCTGTTGCTCAGGTTGGCCAGCGATTTATTCAGCACCTTACCAGCATCATCGACTCTGATGCGCAAATCTGTCTGTTGCAACAGCATCACCCGTTGCCTGAGCCCTTTACCGAGACATCAGTGCACGCCTCTGAGTATCCTGATGATTCTGACCTGGGAACTGCGCTGACGATCGATCAGCAGCGGGTAGTGGCTGACTGCATAAAACACTTTACCGAATCTGAAAAACAGGTTGCCGTGATAACTGCCGATCGTGGCCGTGGTAAAACCGCTGCGCTTGGGTTGATTGCGGCCAGACTGCTCACCTCCAAAGCGCTGAATATTATTGTAACAGCACCGGGAAGGGGCGCAGTTGAGCCACTTTTTACGATGCTGAAACAGCACTGTTCCTGCAGCACTGCTTCAACCAGCGAGCTGGCTGTTGGCCGGAGCAGATTACGTTTTATGTTGCCAGATCAACTGCTCAATGAAGCACCCGCAGCGGATCTTCTGCTGGTGGATGAAGCCGCGGCAATCCCTGCACCTGTTTTGCGACAGTTGCTGGATTATTCTCAGGTAATCTATGCCTCGACCATTCATGGCTATGAGGGCACCGGACAGGGCTTTGCTGTCCGGTTTCTGGATCAACTCAGTCTGTTAAGACCTGAGTGGCGTCATCTCAGAATGACCCGGCCGATCCGCTGGGCTGAAGGAGATCCGCTGGAGGCATTCTGTTATCGGGCTTTGCTGCTGGATGCAGAACCTGCCGCAGTGGATGTGGAGCAGGTATCGGCGTGTCAGGTTCTTTACAGGCGTCTGGAGCGGGATGAACTGCTGCAGAAGCCACTCTTACTGAAGCATCTGTTTGGCCTGTTGATCCTGGCACATTATCGGACAACTCCCGGTGATCTGCGAATCATGCTCGATAGCCCCAACCTTCAGATCTGGATCGCCGAGATCTGTGTTGATGGGGTGGCCGTGCCCGTTGCGACTGCCTTATTGGCTGAAGAAGGGCCGATTGCAGAGACGCTGGCTCAGGAGATTGTTGCCGGACGACGTCGCCCGAAAGGGCAGTTGATCCCCCAGACTTTGCTGGCTCATAGCCAGTTACGGGATGCCGGTCGCTATAAAGGCCTGAGGATTATGCGAATCGCAGTCCAGCCGGTGCTGCAGCGACAGGGGATTGGTCTGAAACTGATCGAAGCGATCAGTGAGGATTCTCTTCAGCGGGGCTATGACTGGCTGGGTACAAGTTTTGGTTTAACCGCCGGATTGCTGAAGTTCTGGAAAATGGCTGATATGGAGCTGGTACGTTTGGGATACAAACGGGATAAAGTCAGTGCAACCCATGCTGCTGTTATGCTGAAAGGGCTGACTCCAGCTGCGCAAGACCTGCAACAGAGAGCTTCACAGCAATGTGTGGAGCACCTACGGCAGATGCAGGTCAGTGGTTCAGAGGTTGCGGCCAGCCTGCTGCAGCGGCTTTAGCTGTACTGTTCAGGATCCTGGATCTCAAGTATCTCAACCGGATCATTAAGGTTCAGAACTCCCTCGTTAAGGGCGATTAGATTCTGGCCGAAGTATACCTGGCCGTCTGCCCCGCGGCGGTATTGTTTCAGAATGCTGAATGGTTCTTTTAAAGGGTGGCGGGTGGCGGTGACCGGATTCACGGTGGTGAGTACGCAGCGACTACAGGGACTTACCAACTCCAGCTCTATGGTGCCGATACGTATCCGCTTCCAGCTATCTTCGGCGAAAGCTTCACAACCACTGACAACCAGGTTCGGGCGCATCTGGTCCATCATTACAGGGCTTGTACAACGAGAGTTCAGATCACTGAGAGAGGCTTCGGATATCAGTAGCAGGGGATAACCATCAGCAAATCCGACCGGATGATCTGGATGCGTGGCTACCTGGCGCTCGGACTGTTCACCGAAAAACAGCAACTCACAGGGCTGTCCCAGAAACTCCGAGAACCATTGGTTACAGGCTTCAGGGCTGCGTTGGGCAGAGATGTTTTCGCCCCAGACACTGACAGGGTTATAGTCAGAACGTAATGCCTTGTACTCAACCTGCAGGGCGGGTTGATCCGGCGCTGTCAGCCAGAGGCCTTCAGGACACAATGCGCTGCGAATCTGCAGCAGTCTGGGATGAGTTCTGGCTGTGATGAATTTGCCGCGGCTATCACTCAGTACAAAGCGACGGTCAAACGCCAGACCTGCATAGCGCAGAAGTGCGCGATCAAGTTGAATGCCCGCTGTTGATTTAATCGGATAAACAGTCAGTTGGCTCAGTTGCACAGTAGATCTCCGGAACAGGTTGCCTTGGAATCGGAGCTGACATTATCCTATAGCCCTGAGTTTGCGCAAGATAGCTTTTATACGGTTTGACTACATGGAAATAACACCTCAACGGTTACAGAAACTGGCTAATATGCCGATGCCTTTTGGTAAATATCAGGGCCGTGTCCTGATGGATCTGCCTGAGCCCTATCTGGTCTGGTTTGCTGGTAAGGGATTCCCTGAGGGGGAGATCGGAATTCTGCTGCAGATTCTCTATGAGGTTAAACTGAATGGCCTTGAGGATGTGCTGACGCCTCTGAGAAACCGTTGAATTTGCTGCCGGAACGAATGCCACCCATACTACAAAAACAGATTCTGACCTGGTGATTACTATGAAAAGACTGATGACCTTTGTTTGTCTGGTTAGCGTTTTGTTAGCCCCAATCCCGGTTCTGGCCGCTTCTGCCGCGGAGATTGATGCCAAAGTTAATCAAGCGCTGAAAGAGTTTTATAACCACACATCAGCAGGGCAGGAGTTGGCTCAGAAAGCGGCTGGTGTTCTGGTTTTTCCTGAAGTCTATAAGGCAGGTTTTGGCATTGGCGGAGAATACGGCGAGGGGGCGTTGCGTATTGGTGGTAAAACCGCTGAGTATTACAATGTCGCAGCGGCTTCGATCGGTTTCCAGCTGGGCGCACAGGTGAAATCGGAAATTATTCTGTTCATGAGCGATTCCGTGCTGAAAAAATTCCGTGACAGTGATGGCTGGGAGGCCGGTGTTGATGGCAGCGTCGCGATAGCTACCATTGGCGCTGGTGGCGAGATCGATTCAAACACTATACAGCAGCCAATTATTGGTTTTATTTTTTCTAACAAAGGGCTGATGTATAACCTTAGTATTGAAGGCTCAAAAATCACTCAGATAGATCGTTAAGGACCAAAGCGATCGTTAAGGAATAGTCACCTTCATGACACCCGCAATCAAAGCCGCAGAAAAAGCAGGTATCCGTTTTAGTATCCATGAATACAGCCATGACCCCGCTGCGGAATCATACGGTGAGGAAGCAGCGCAGGCGCTTAATGTTGATGCCAGCAGGGTTTTTAAGACTCTGATGGTGGCCTTAAATGGTGATAATCGCCAACTGGCTGTAGCTATTGTTCCGGTATCCGGGCAGTTGGATCTGAAAGCGGTTGCCAGCGCCTTACGGGTTAAAAAAGTGATGATGGCCGATCCGCAGCAGGCGCAGAGAACAACCGGATACCTGGTTGGGGGTATCAGTCCGTTGGGACAGAAAAAGCGTTTGCCGACGCTACTGGATGAGACTGCGGGAGTTTATGACACTGTGTTTGTCAGCGCCGGAAAGCGGGGACTGGAGATTGAGCTGAGGGCAGAGGACCTGTTACGCCTGACGACAGGAAAAGCTGCGGCTATAGGTCGTTAGCCGCAGCATAAGAATTTTTAGCCTGTCTTCTGCTGGGGGGCTGCAGATTTCCGGGCACCGCTTTTAAACTGCGACGCCTCAAGGTCGTGCTTATTCAGCAGTTTGTAGAAATCCGTCCGGTTGCGCTGAGCAATTTTAGCCGCCTGAGTGACATTACCACCGGTGATATGCATCACCTTGGTCAGATAGCTCTTCTCAAAACTGGCTCGTGCCTCATTAAAGGAAGGGATGACCCGGTCCTGATTCGCAATGGCCTGATTGACCAGCCCTTCACTGATAATGGGAGCGCTGGAAAGTGCCACTGTCTGCTCAACAACATTCTCCAACTGACGAACATTACCCGGCCATGCTGCCTGTGCCAGTACATTGAGGGCGCCAGGGGATATCCCTTTAACCTTCGGATTGTGGCGTTCAGCAGATTTTTCGACGAAGAAACGGGCCAGCAGAGGGATATCTTCAGGGCGGTCGCGCAATGGCGGCAGATCCAGATTGACAACATTCAGACGGTAGTAAAGATCCTCGCGGAATTCGCCGTCTTCCATTGCCAGCTCGAGATTGCGATGAGTCGCAGAAATAATCCGGACATCGACTTCCACAGAGCGGGTTGACCCCACCGGCCTGATGGTTCTTTCCTGTATTGCACGTAGCAGTTTAACCTGCAGTGAGGCTGGCATATCGCCAATCTCATCCAGGAACAGTGTACCGCCCTGGGCCGCCTGGAACAGGCCTTCGTGATGATTGACCGCACCGGTAAATGCGCCTTTGGCATGACCGAACAGTTCTGATTCCAGCAGCTGTTCTGGCAATGCGCCACAGTTTATCGCGATGAAAGTCGCATTGCTCCGGTTACTGGCATTGTGGATAGCCCGGGCCATCAGCTCTTTACCGCTACCACTCGGGCCGGTAATCAGAACACTGACATTGGATTTGGCTACCCGTTCGGCCTGATTCAGGCGCTCATTCATCAGTGGGCTCTGGGTGACGATAGCTTTACGCCAGTTATCGCTCTGTGAGTGAACAGAATCCAGAGCTGACTGAATGGTGCTCAGTAGCTGATCTTTTTCAATCGGTTTAGTCAGGAAACCGAACACACCCTGCTGGGTAGCCGCGACGGCATCAGGGATTGAACCGTGGGCTGTTACAATAACTACGGGAAGGGCCGGATAGTCGGCCTGTATGGCTTCGAACAATGCCATGCCGTCCATGCCGTCCATACGCAGATCACTGAGTACCAGGTCCGGTTTTTCAGCGCGGATGCGCTGCAAGGCTTCCATACCCGAGCTGGCTGTGTCGATTCGGTAACCAGAGGCATTCAGGCGCAGGCTCAGCACCTTGAGAATCCCCGGGTCGTCATCAACAATCAGAATGAGTGGTTGCGTAGACTTCATAACTTACTTTTCCTCTCCATCTTTCTGAATTGAAATATCCCTTTCTATATCGGTCAGGGCTTCTATCTTTTGTTGCAGTGTATTGCGCTCCAGTTGCAGTTGTCTGCGTTCCAGATCGGTACTGTTCAGTGCCTGTTGCAGTACCAGCACGCCTTTTGTGTAGTGGTGGCGCAATGCCAGGTAGCGCTCTGAATCGCACAATGAGCTGTCTTTCAGTTCCATCGCTTCAAATAACTGAATGGATTGCCTTAGCTGCTTCACGGTGTTCTCGGGCTGGCTCAGCAACAGTGCCAGGGCCGCCTCATCTTCCTGTTCCGCAATCAGTGCCAGCATTGCTTTCTTATCCTCATCACTGGCTTTCTGGTAGTGGCGTTCCAGTTTGGTCCAGTCAGCAATCATGTCAGGCTGTATATCACAGACAATCTGACTGCCGGTTTGTTTCAGCGTTTGCTGCAACTGGCAGCCAGAGACTGCTGCAGCCAGAAGCGTCACGGCAAAGAGTTTACTCATCATCCGTTTCTGAGTCCTGTTCTGGCAGGGTAATCAGGAAGCTGACATACCCCTCTGTATTCTTATGTAGTGTCAGGTTTCCGCCCAATGCGCGGGTAGACTCCCTTGCAATACTGAGGCCGATACCACTGCCTTTAATTGACCCCTGACGCTTGTTATAGCCCTGATAGAACGGTTCAAACAACTGTTCGAGATCGCTCTCAGGGATCAGAGGTCCCGTATTGCCGATCTCTATCAGCAAGTTATGGCCATTGGTTTCAACAGAAATATTCAGTTCACCTGACGGATAGCTGTATACAGCGGCGTTGGAGATAAGGTTGCTCAGTACCCTGGACAACAGGCCCTGATCGACGGGCCACTCAACATCGGCTGCGGGAAGGCTGACAACGATCTCTTTTTGTTTGATCAACAACTGATGAGCTGCCAGCGATTCATCTATTATAGGGATTATTGGCTGGGTTTGAAGCTTATGTTCGCCACTACGCTGCAGTCGGTTATAGTCCAGCAGTTGTTCAATCAGGGATTGCAGAGACAGACTGTTCTGCTGCATCAGATCCAGGATCTCCCGCTGACTGTCTGTCAGTGGACCAGCCAGTTCTTCTGCCAGCAGGTCAGTGCCCTCGCGCAGGGTTGTCAGCGGGGTTTTCAGTTCATGGGACATATGTCGAAGGAAAGCCTGCTTTTCCTGTTCAAGCATCTGCAGGTGGGTTTCCAGCCATTCCAACTGATGATTCAGATCGATGAACTCTTTAGGACCGTTAAAGGCTGCGGAGAAGTTGGACTGACCGTGCCCCAGCGCTTTTATCCTGCGCATCAACTGATGCACCGGCTGAGTGATTCTGACACTGAAAAACAGCATCAGTATTGAAGACAGTGCGATCAGCAGGCCTGCCTGTAACCACAGTAAATTCTGCTGTTGCTCGGCTTTAGCGTTCAGGGATTCCAGTCTCTGTACCAGCTTTTCCTGTGTATCCTCATATAAGATCTGGGTCAGAGGCACGATCTGTAACAGCTTTTCACTGGTTTTCTGGTTCAGAGGCTGCTGTTCAAGATCTTCCAGCAGTTCGAACAGTGAGCGGATATTGCTGTTATCGATCAGGAATGTGTGCAGTCGAAGCAGATCTTTATATTCAACCAGTTGATCTTTGTAGCGCTGTTCTATCTCAGGTTTTTTTACCACGACATACTGTTTGGCAGATCGGACCAGATCTTCAGATAGCCCTTTGAGCTGCTGGCTGCGACTGAAAAACTCCAGTGCTTCGCTGGCATGTTCACGACCCTGTCGGGACAGTGTAACCATCGAATCAGTTGCCTGATATATCAATACCCCGAGCGGTGCGACAACCAGCACAAAACCCAGCACCACTAATTGCATCAGTGAGCCGGTACGAAAGAATGTTGTGCGCTGTGAATGCATTGAACTGATAGTGGCAACTCCTTCGGCTAACTTCTTGTCGTCAGATAATCCTTAACGATGACAGATTAAGAATATTTCTCAGCCCTTTGATCTCGTCCTGTAAAGGCTGTACTTCCTTTCTGTTCAGTACACCATCGTTGTTCAGATCCAGCTTGTGAAATGAACCAGCCAGACCCGGGTGGCGTCGCATCTCTCTGAAAGAAACCTGCTCATCACGATTAATGTCCAGTGATTCAAACATTGTCAGTGATTCAGTACGCTCCTGTTCGGAGAGTGATGGCGACAGTTCCGCTCGAATATGTTCAACAACTTCACTGCTGCTCAGGGGGTGAATTCTGTTTCCTTCATTTGCCTGAGCTGATGATACCATCAGGATTACGCCTGTCAGAGCGATTAGCTGCTTCATTCCTTCCTCCAGTTGTTCTGATCACAATCGTTCCGGCCTTGGTAATCAAATACTGTGCCAGAGATGATTAAATGTCTTTTAAAACAACTGGTTAGAATGGTGCTGTATCTTCTCCCTCCTGTTTCATTATGAGCCAGAATTGGTTAAATGTCTTATAAATGCGACAGGTAATTGCCCGTTCATAGAGATAGTTGTTTAAAATCAATAAGTTACATCGCCTCTGAATGCAGACATCAGCTGATGAAGTGATGGCTCTCTTGTTCCTGTATGACGGGGTTGGACAGTGAGCCGATACCCTCTATTTCAACCGTCACCCGGTCTCCGGGTTTCATGTACCCTCGGGGTTTCATTTTTACGCCGACGCCACTGCAGGTACCGGTTGCGATGATATCGCCGGGTTTCAGTGTGCAAACAGATGACAGTGTTTCCACCAGATTAAAACAGTCAAAAATGAGGTGTTGGGTACTTGATTGCTGCCGTAGCTCGTCATTGACCCAGGTTCTGAGCTCCAGATTGTGAGGATCAAGACTGTCTGCAGTAACGATCCAGGGGCCCATCGGTCCGTGGGTGTCGAAGGATTTTCCGAGAGTCCAGGTGGGTGATTTGATCTGCCAGTCACGCACAGAAACGTCGTTCACAATCGTGTATCCGGCAATGACTTCGTGGGCCTGTTCGGCTTTTACGTGGCGACAATGCTTGCCTATCACAAATGCCAGTTCACCCTCATAGTCCAGCTTATCAGACAGGAAAGGGCGCTCTATCGGGCTTTCAGGCCCGATAATACAACTGGTCTGCTTATTGAAAATGGTGGGGAAATCAGGACGCTCCAGCCCTGTCTCGGCAATATGATCCGCATAGTTCAGACCCACACCGAGAAACTTTTCCGGTGCCGCGATGGGGGCCAGAAGTTCTGCCTGCTCCAGCTCTACTGCGTCGTCTGTCTCTTGAGTTAATGTCTCCAGCTGCGATTTCAATGCTGAGTACTGGTGCAGCAATTCAGGCATTGTCTGAGGAAATACTGAATCAGTAGGAATCGGAATCAGTTTATCTCCGTGAACAATGCCATGGTGGATCTGTTGCTTATATCGAAAGCGAGCGAGCTTCACTGTCGGTCTCCCGGGTATCAATTCTGTGTCCCAACTGTACCAGAAATCGAATGGACTTTATGCCATCATGCAAGCCCGGTATCCTTGGTCAATACTTAAGGGAAGTTATACAGAACAGGGTAACAGGCAGGTGAAAAAATTTAGCGGGCAACAATGCAGGCCGGGACTACTGACAATGATTGTCCTGATATGCATGCTAACGGCATGTAACGGCACAGTCCGGGTAAAACCTGTTATGCCTTCCGGGCTTGAAAGTCAGCCATTGGCGGGTGTGTTGCAGCGTTACGATGATACTCTCTGGTTCCGCCCCTGCTATGAACGCTTATGGTGGCCTGTGCAGGACTATACTGACCAGGCTGAACTTCTCTCTTTGTATCAGCGTCTGGACGCCACAGGACAGGGGCAATTGTATGTTGAGGTAAACGGCGCTGTTGATCCTGAACAGAATCATCAGTTGCTACTGGATAAGGTCCGTGTTGCTGGCGGCACTCCGGATACCTGTGCATACCGGATCAATAATCTTCAGTTTCGTGCGGCAAGCAGTTCTCCATACTGGGTGGCGGATATCAATGATGCAGCGGTCGTCGTTAAAACTGCTAATCCGCTGGGACGTTATAGCTTTCTTGTCGATTCCGAAACAGATGAAACCGGCACGGTTTACCGTGAGACAACCACTGTTAAGCAGCCATTTTACATCCGGATTATTGAGCAACGGTGCGAAGACGGTAGCAATGGCACACTGCTGGCGTATCAGGCAGATATGCAGTTGTTTGGTCATACATACAGTGGCTGTGCCCGGCGCGGTCATCAGACAGAAGATCAGTTGGAAGGGTATTACTGGTACGCTGCTGCTAAGGTCGACCAGGTTGTCATGAATATCCAGCCGGATCGTAAGGTTCAGCTGGTGCGTAAAGACCGTCAGGGGCGGGTGGTCAGCGAACGTGGTAGCTGGCAGTTCCTGCAGTCAGGTAAACTGATTCTCAGTATGAAACGGAAAAACGGTAAAGAGTTTGTGCTGCTGTTCCGAAGACAGGACAATGGCGAGCTCCAGTTGCAGAGTGATGATCTGGGCTGGGCGCCTATGCAGGCTGCATTCTTGCAGTGGCGTCCCTCTGGTCTTCCCGGTGGCAGGCAACTGCCAGTATCTGGTGAACAGCTTGCAGAGCCTCTGCCTGAAGGCAGCGAAGTGATATCTGTACCGGATTTTAATCCGGTACAGGCTCTGCCCGACGGCGATCAGCTAACCCCGATCACCGTGACCGAGTGTCTGCCCGAAACAGTCAACCAGTCCTGTTAATTGCCGGTCAATTACTGCTTAATCATTCAGAAGTGTATCTTTGGCGCGATTGATCTCCGCTGCCAGGTAGTCACTACCGCCGCGATCCGGATGGATTTTCTGCATTAGCCGGCGATGGGCTTCGATAATTTCTTCCCTGCTGGCACCGGGATTCAGCCCAAGAATTTCGTAAGCTTTGTCTTTTTCACTTACAGTTTCTTGCTGTGAGCCGGGTCTGCCGGGGTCATCTTCCCGCCAACTGTCACCAAAGCGTTTGTCCAGATAGGTTTCCAGCAAACGGGCAGATTGTGCGTCTTCGCTACGGCAGTAGCTCAGCAGCTGGATGAATTCCTGTTCTGAGAGGGTGTCAAGAGAACGTCCTTCCAGTGGTCCCTGAGTAACCGTACCGTTCATTCCTCCGCTGTCGTGGTCGAGAGTCATTGTCAGAATGGCACTGTTAACCGAAGAGCTGTTACCTGCCGAAGGGCGGCTGGTCTGTCTGCTCTGGTAGTGACGGAACAGGCGCCCGATGATAGGGAGCAGGGGCAGAATTTTACGGGCAAAAGGCAGTAGTACTGCCAGTAAAGCACCTATCCAGTGCAGTTTTCCGGTCACTGCGAGGTAGAAAATGGTCGCTGCCGTTACCCCCAGAAGCAACATTAGGTTGGCTTTCTGGCGTTGCTGCTGTGGTTTGGAACGCAGCCAAAGATACCAGCCCAGAATAATCGAGCCGAGAAGAATAAAAGTGATCTGGTTCATAACACCCTTAAATATTAACGAATCTGATGAGTTAGCTTAAGGACCTGCTCACCGTGCTTGCTGGCATAGTCGAGCAGGGCCTGGCGACCGCCACTGGCGTATACAGCGACAGCACCCAGCAAAGCCTTCAGTTGTGCCGCACTGCCATTATCGAACCGGCAATACGCGCCACCGGAGAGTTTAGCCATCTGTCGGAATGCTCTGCTGGCTGTGACTTCGTTGCCCTCCTGGAAAATAAACAGAGGGGTCTTCTGTAAACCCAGTTGTCCGGCTAGCTGACACAGATGGTCCACTGGTTCTTCGACACAATCGCCAATAAAGATCACCGCCTGTACCGGTTGTTGTCGGGTTTCAGACAGACTGTGCTGCAACAGGCGAGCGATCTGGGTATGTCCACCCAGACAGCTGACCCGGTTCATTCTTTCCAGTAAGGCGTCGGTGTCCAGTAGCCAGGGGGCGGCAGTAAACTGGTTCATGCCGCCGTAGTGACAAAGTTGTACCGCCAGTCCGCCCAATGAACGGGTTTCCAGAAACATCTGGCTTTGCAGATGGCAGGCATGGTCCCAGGTTCGCTCACGGCTGGCGGTTGCATCCAGCGCAAAGATCAGCCGACCCTGTCCAGCGGCCTTGCCGGTAACCAGAGCGTTGACCTGTTTCAGAAAGGCATCAATTTCCTGATCGCTTGAACGTGTCTGTATATCTTTACGTTGAGTCATAGCCGGATCTGTTACCTGGAAGCTGTTACTGTAATCAGTGTGGCAGAATTCAGCCATAAAAAAAGAGGCCCGGCTGCCTCTTTTTATTGACCGGAGATACCGGGTATCAGTTCACTTCGCCCATGTAACGGTTGCGTTTCTTCTCTTTCAGATAGTGCATATCCACCAGTACCAGACCGTCGACGCAGAAGTTGAAATCGGCATCGACACCGAAATCAAGGAACCGTACACCGCCTTCTTCGCAGACATCGGCGTACTGTTTATACAGGGTCGGCACTGCGCAGTTGAGGAAATCCATCTGCTGTTTCAGAGTTTTAAAGTCTTCTTTGTAATCATCACCACTGAACAGGGCGCTGATCTCTTTCTCCGTTTCAGCTTTGATACTGTAGGGGGTGAAAGAGCGTCCAAGATTGTCCTGGTCTGGGAAGTACAGCTTGTAGAAATACACCAGCAGATCTTTGGCGTGTTGCGGATAGCTGTTGCTCAGGCTGACCGGACCAAACATATAGCGTACTTCTGGGTGGCGTTTCAGGTAGGCACCGATGCCGTACCAGAGATAATCAAGACTGCGTTTACCCCAGTACCGAGGCTGAACAAAGCTGCGGCCCAGCTCGATACCCTGTTCAAAGAATTGCTGCATTGCCGGGCTGTAATTAAACAGTGTGGAGCTGTATAGCTGGTCATCCTCGCTGTTACTCATTCGCCACGCTTCAGCAAGGCGATAGGCGCCGACGATTTCCAGATCTTCTTCATCCCATAGGATCAGGTGGCGGTAGTGAGAATCATAGCGATCGATATCCTGTTTTTCTCCAGTTCCCTCGCCAACACAGCGGAACGATACTTCCCGCAGTCGGCCCACTTCACGCATTACGGCAGAATCGGCCTGGTAGTCAAACAGATAGATTTTTTTACCATCAGCGGTTTCCCCCAGCAGTTCTGATTGTTTCAGCTCTTTTTTCAGGTCCTTACGGTCCTGCGGGTGGGCGATGGTTTTTTCGGTGATAAACAGAGGCTTGCGGCCTTTGGCCAGGCGATACAGATGTTTGCGTACCAGCTTGGCTTTTTCCTGGCCGGAGACTGGAAGCTTTTCCAGTTGGCTGTACGGGATCGGTTCGCCCACCTTGAACTTCAGGTCCATGGAGTGTTTATTAAACATCTCCCGCGGTAACAGCAGGGCTGACAAGGCACGGTTTATACCTGATACGGTATAAAACAGAGAAGAGTTTTTACCACCGATATGAATGGGCAGGATCGGACTGTTGGTTTTCCGGGCAAAGTGCAGAAAACCATGGTTCCAGCGGCTGTCTTTTACACCGGTCGGGCCTGCCCTGGATACCTCTCCGGCCGGGAAGACAATGACGGCTTCTTCGTTCAGCAGGGCTTGATTGATATTTGCAATATCCTGCTTACGGGTGGCTTTATTGAGGTTATCAACGGGCAGAAGCAGTGGGCTCAGCTGTGAAAAACTGGCCAGCATATCGTTCGCAACGATGCGAACGTCCCGGCGTATCTCTCCGACCATCTTCAGCAGCGCCAGACCATCGAGAGCTCCCAGAGGGTGATTTGCGATGATCAGGACCCGGCCGCTGGAAGGGATATTCAGCAGATCCTTATTACTCAGGTTGTATGTAAAGTTGAAGTAATCGAGTACCCGGTCAATAAACTCAAACCCCTGACAGTGATGATTCTCTTCCAGAAATGCGTTGACCTCCTGTTCACGGAACAGGCGGCGCAGAAAGAAGAGTACTGAGCGGCGCAGTGGTGCGGGTTTTTCGGCAAAAGCGGGATACTTTTCGTTAATGATCTGTTCTACGTTGATCACAATCTCTGACCTTTAGGCTGTACGTTCACATGTCCAATTTATGTGCTTTCAGTGACAGCCAGTTGGCAGATTGATGACCAAATGATGACGATGAGAGGTTGGGCTCAGTCGTGCAGAGAGTCTTTCCAGGGATCTTTGTCGCTGCTGCGCCGGCCATGATTCTTTCTTCGATCCAGTTCGTAACGGATCTCTCCACGGCGGTCTTTGCCAGAGCGCCTGTCGGAGTCTGCGCGACGATTCAGTGGTGATGGGGTGGTATCATCCAGGTCTGTATCTGGGCTGGTCATCGGGTCATTCATGGTCTTCTCCGGACAGTGCGATAGGTTACAGTGTAGTCCTGATAACGTTATCCGGAGGCTGTATTGTGGCAAAAACGACAGGTATCGCCGCTTAGCGGGAGGGAAGGTTGTAATCCACCGCGAAACTACGCTAAAGTTCTGAGTATCCAATTCGTCTAAGGGACTAGAGAGCATTATGGATACATTAAATCCCACCTTCGCCCGTCGCCTTCTGATCATCCATCTGGTATATACCATGGAGCGCCCCAGTGTTCCGGCACTGATGGCGGAAACCGGCTGGCCAAGACGCACCATTCAGGATGTTATCAAAGCAATTCCAGGTCTTGGGGTAAATATCTACTTCAAACAGGATGGCCGGCGTAACAATGACGGTTATTACGTGATAGATAGCTGGGGTGCGATCGATCATCGCTGGATTATCGATAATATAGAGATGATCAGAAAGGATCTGATTCAGCTCGCATGATCGGACCACATTACCTGTAACTGTTTTTTTATACAGTATTCTGTAGTAGGCTACCCTTAACTGGTGTGGTTTATG
>JAOXSA010000220.1 GCA_025800245.1 Amphritea sp.
GCTGAGCTGGGTGTTATGGCGGGCGCAGACCGTGTTGAAGGTACATTGATGGGTAACGGTGAGCGTACCGGTAATATGGATGTGATTACCATGGGTATGAACCTGTACTCCCAGGGTATCGATCCGAAGCTGAATTTCTCCGATATTATGGAGATTAACGAAGTGGTCGAAAGCTGCACCGAGATCCCGGTTGGCGTACGTCATCCATGGGCAGGTGAGTTGGTTTACACCGCGTTCTCTGGCAGCCACCAGGACGCAATCCGTAAATCAGTGAACTATCACACCGAGAATAAGATTGAGCACTGGGATGTGGCGTATCTGCCAATCGATCCACGGGATATTGGCCGTGAATACGAAGCAGTGGTACGTATTAACTCCCAGAGTGGTAAAGGCGGTGTGGCGCTGGTACTGGAACGTGACTACGATATCGAGTTGCCAAAATGGATGCACTTCCCACTGAGCCGTGTTGTTCAGGGTGCTGCAGAGCGTTCCGGTGTGGAAGTATCACCTGAGAACATCAAGCGTCTGTACGAAGAGAACTTTGTTTCTGTTGCCGAGCAGTGGCAACTGAGTGATTACGACCTGCACACTGAAGGTCATCAGGTGACAGCGCAATTTCAGGTTGGTGGTGAAACACTGCAGGGGCAAGGCGCTGGTGCGCTGGAAGCTCTACAGAATGCTCTGAGCACACGCTACAACTGCGAAATGGAAGTTATCCATTTTGATCAGCACGCCATCAGCGGCGGCACCGATGCTAACGCCCGTGCCTGCATCGCTTTGCAGATCAAAGGTGATGAGTTCTGCGGTGTTGCCGTCGCGGAAGATACAACCGCAGCAACCCTTCAGGCTATGCTGACTGCACTGAGCCGAAGTGGCATTGAGGCTGCACAGGCCGCGTGACAGTTATCAGCAGAAATAAAAAACCGGCTATAAGCCGGTTTTTTTGTGTCTGGGATTTGCACATCTCCCTGTCAGACAGGGGGATGATGGAATCAGGCTTGCTCAACCGAGCACAGCCAATACCAGTCCTCTTTCACCTGTTCAGTATATTTCTGAGCAATCTTAATCAGCTCTGCCGTTGCTTCAGGCAGATCCCGGACGACGGCTTCTTCAAACCGTTTTGAGCGACGATCACCTCGGGCGTGGGCCAGTGCCAGTGCAGTGCCGCAGCTGCGGGCGTATTCTGCAAAACCACCGTTGCGAGCTCTTTTTCCGCAGGCGATATCTTCAGGATTAATACCGACTTTCGCATGATGGCGGGAGCGTACCAGCCAGTGGGCATCCCGCCACTCCACTTCATCCAGCACCAGATCCGGATTGCGTTGCATCTGGCGCTGACACATCACGGTCAGGTGGGCCGGATTGAGACGGTTAACCGGGCTGAGTCCGGCAAATTCATATAATGGTGCGGCGGCGCGTTGTTTTTTGATCTCAACAATATGATATAGCGGCCAGTCTGCCATCTCTGCTGAGCCGGGACCGACCAGCAGGTAGTAGCGTTCCATATTCACAGAGCCTGTGCCGGCACCAAGGCGAGCGACGATATCAACGATCTTGTCGTCAACATACGGCGCAAAGTGTTGTTCGATTTCCTGGTATTCGGTATCGCTCAGGCGGGCAAAGCGTTCCGGAAGGTCGCGGAACTGCAGTGGGATTTTTTTAAGATCCACCGCTTTTGCGAGCGAGCTTTTGATGGCGAACTCTTCACTGTTGGCGGTTCGTTTCAGAGCCTTCTGGAACGGTTTGGCAAGGATATGGCTGTCGGAAAATGCATCCAGTACGTGACGATAGTCTTTGCGTTCAAACAGCAGGTCTTCACAGCATTCGCTGTACGCCTGCAGAAAGCCTTCAAGAGCCATCTGTAATTGCTGTTTACCCACCGCCTTGTTCTTATCAATGGGTTCAGCTTTCGGGTAACGGCCTTCGATAACGCCTTCACAATGGTCGGCACAAAGAATCAGGCTGACCAGAAAACGCAGCAGGTCCCAACCGCTGTGGCCGATGCAGGCATCGTCGAAATCGTTGGGTGCAAAGATCACATGATCGCCGTGAGAACCTTCTTCGCTGAACAGGCCGAAGTTGGAGATATGACAGTCGCCAATCAGCGCGGTGAGTGGCCATTGCTCCAGTGCTTCAGGTAGCTGAGTGACGCCATTTTTCAGGTCATCGTAGAACTGTGATGAAGCACCGCGCAGCAGCACAAACGGGCTCTGGGTCATTTTGATATGCTTAGCCAGTCCGGAGCCTGGCCTGGCATGATCGACCCTTTGCATGATGTTGCTTAGTTGTTGCGCCCGTTCTTGTGTCAGCTGCATCATTCAGTTCCTTATGTTCGTTGCGTTAACGGTTTTTACTTCGTTTTTTCACTTTGTTTTTTTACTTGGGCGTTTTCGGGCCACGACCGACCTTTTTCTTCGGTTTTCTGGCCGCAGGTTTCTTCGCCGCTGCTTTCTTAGCGCCTTTCAGTTTAGGCTTTTTCGGCTTGGCTTTGCCCTTCGGTTTTTTATCCGGTGCCGGTTTTTTTGGTGCTAATCCCGGGAACACTGCGCGAGGCAGCTTTTCATCCAGAAAGCGCTCGATGCGACCCAGGTTTGGCCAGTCCATGCTATCGACAATGGACCATACCACGCCTTTGGCACCGTCCCGGCCGGAACGACCGGCCCGGTGTACGTAGCTATCCGCTTTCATTGGCAGGTACAGGTTGATCACGTGAGTCAGATCCGGCAGGTCGAGGCCCCGGCCTACCACATCGGTGGCGACGATCACCTGAATCCGGCCACGGCGCATCTCTTTGATGCGCTGGTTACGTTCACTCTGACGCAGATCGCCATGCAGGCCGTAGCACTGCACGCCGGTACTACGGATCACGGACACCCACTGTTCCACCTGTTTGCGACTGTTCACAAACACAATCGCCTGTTTCAGCTCGTGGGATTGCACCAGTGCTTTGAGCAGGTGCTCTTTGTGCTGATCGTTATCTGCCTGGTATACCGACTGCAGAATATTCATCGGAATCTGGCGCGGCTTTTCGACCGCAATGCTCTGGGCATCTTCATTCAGAAGGTCGGAGGCAAACTGCTGAATCTTGTCGCCTTCCAGGGTGGCGGAGAACATCAGGGTCTGACGCTTTAGCGGCAGTACGTCGGTGATCTGCTTGATATCGTCGATAAAGCCCAGATCCAACATCCGGTCCGCTTCATCGACAATCAGCATTTCAACCACCGACAGATCCAGCCATTGCTGGGCATTCAGTTCCAGCAGACGGCCCGGCGTGGCCACCATGATATCGATGGGTTCGCTGAGCATCGCTTTCTGCTGACCGAAAGGTACGCCACCGACAATCAGACAGCTGTTTATGCGATTGTGTTCGGTTTGCTGCTGAATGACCTGATAAGTCTGTTTAGCCAGTTCACGGGTTGGGCTGAGAATCAGTACCTGAGGAGCACTGCTGCTATCCGCTTCAGCGTCGAATACTTTTTGTAGAGCAGGCAGGACAAATGCCAGAGTTTTACCCGTTCCGGTCGGTGCTGAAGCCAGTAGATCAAAGCCATCCAGCGCCATCGGAATCGCTTGCTGTTGAATCGGTCTGGGGGTGAGAAAGTTGTTGTCGGCCAGTGGCCCGAGAATATCCAGATCCAGATTCAGATCGATAAAAAACATCGGCAATGCTCGCTATAGAAAAACGATGGGAGAAATTTCAGCCGCAAGCATACATTATTTTGCTCTGACGGGCATTGGCTCTTGAGGAACGGCGGCGCTCGGCCTATTATGCCGCCCCGGCATTTGTATGGAAATTTACCTCATATAATTACCGCCATGTTCTATTGTTTATAGGCTGTCATTTTTCATAGCCTGATATCGCATTTGAGAGTTGTCTTTTGTCAGAGTTTATTACCGGCCAGCGCTGGATCAGTAACACCGAGTCAAACCTGGGATTGGGTTTGGTCACCGAAGTCGCCAACCGTCGGGTGGTGATGCATTTCCCTGCCGTAGAAGAGGAACGTACCTACGCAGTGGATAACGCCCCCCTGAGCCGGGTGATCTACCCGGTGGGAGAGCAGGTACGCACCGATCTGGGAATGAAGGTCACTATCGTTAATAGCCAGGAACTGAATGGCTATATGGTGTACCAGGTGGAAGACAACGAAGGCCAGGTGATGGTGCTGGAGGAGAAAGACCTCGACAGTGCGGTTCACTTCAGCAAACCCCATGACCGCCTGTTTGCCGGTCAGGTGGATAAAAACTCCCGCTTTCAGCTGCGGGTAGAGACTCTCAAGCACAAGTTTAATCATCTGCAGTCTGAAAGTTACGGACTGCTGGGTGGCCGGGTACAGTTGCTGCCGCACCAGTTATATATTGCTCATCAGGTAGCGCAGCGTTTTGCGCCGCGGGTACTGCTGGCCGACGAGGTAGGTCTGGGTAAGACCATTGAAGCAGGTCTGATTCTGCATCAGCAACTGATCAGTGATAAGGCGAGCCGTGCGCTGATCGTAGTGCCAGACAGTCTGGTGCACCAGTGGCTGGTAGAGATGCTGCGTCGCTTTAATCTGCGCTTCACCATTCTGGATGAGCTGCGCTGTGAAGCACTGGAACTGTCTAACGAGGGCGCTAATCCGTTCGAAACCGCGCAACTGGTACTGTGCAACCTGTCCTTCCTGAAATCCAGCCCGGATCGTCTGGTACAGGCTCTGGATGCTGGCTGGGATATGCTGATCGTCGATGAAGCGCACCATCTGGTGTGGTCGGAAGAAGAATCCAGCGTTGAATATATCTGTATTGAAGCACTGGCCCGCGAAGTACAGGGCCTGCTGCTGCTGACCGCGACGCCGGAACAGCTGGGTGTCGATAGCCACTTTGCCCGTTTGCGTCTGCTGGATCCGGACCGCTATTACAGTCTGGATAAATTCCGTGAAGAGGAACAGAGCTACCAGCCTGTGAGTAAGCTGGTGGAGCAACTTCTGGCAGAGGATGCCCGTGAGCAACTGCAGGATGCACCTGAGGTATTTGCTCAACTGGCGAGCTATCTGGGGGATGATGTTGCCTCCCGTCTGCAGCAGGAGCTGGAACAGGATTCACTGGAGCAGGCCATCGATGATGCGGTGGGTAGCCTGCTGGACCAGCACGGCACTGGCCGGGTCCTGTTCCGTAATACCCGTGATGCTGTCGAAGGTTTCCCAACCCGTATTCTGCACAGCCATCCGCTGCCGGAGCCGGATTTCTATCTGGAGAGCGAACGTCAGTTACTGGCGCAGGCTGATCTGGAAGAGCGGCTGCATCCTGAACTGATTCTTGCTGAGCGCTGGCTGGAAGCTGACCCGCGGGTGGGCTGGCTGGTGCAATGGCTGAAAGAGAACCGTGATCAGAAGGCGCTGGTGATCTGTGCCTATGCCGAAACCGCTAAATCACTGGAAGAACACCTGCGCCTGTATGAGGGTATCCGTTCTGCGGTGTTCCATGAGGGGATGACTCTGGTTAACCGTGACCGCGCCGCCGCTTACTTTGCCGATGAAGAGGACAGCGCTCAGGTGCTGATCTGTTCTGAGATTGGCAGCGAGGGCCGTAACTTCCAGTTTGCCAGCCATCTGGTGCTGTTTGATCTGCCGTTGAATCCAGACCTGCTGGAGCAGCGTATCGGTCGTCTTGACCGTATCGGTCAGCGCAATGATGTGAATATTCACGTGCCTCACTATGAATTTGGCGCTCAGGCGATTCTGCTGGACTGGTATCACCGTGGTCTGAACTGTTTTGAACGGGCCTGCCCGATGGGCAACATGCTGTTTGATCAGTTCCTGGAGCAATTGATTCCGGCGCTGTTTGATGAAGCGGATGAGGCAGATATCGAACAGTTTGTTCTGGCGACCCGTGCCGAAGCGGATCGTTTACAGGACGAGCTGCAACAGGGCCGTGATCGCTTGCTGGAGCTGAACTCCTGCAAACCTGCCAAAGCTGAAGCGATTATCGAAAGCATGGAAGCGATCAGTAACAGTATCGACCTGAGCCGCTATATGGAGCGTCTGCTGGATCAGTTTGGTGTCGAGCAACAGGCTCACAGCAGCAACAGTATCATTCTGAAACCGGGCGATCATATGCAATTTGAGAGCCTGCCGGGTCTGCCGGAAGACGGTATGACCGGTACTTATAGCCGCACACTTGCTCTGAGTCGCGAAGATATGCAGTTCCTCAGTTGGGAGCACCCACTGGTTAATGGCGCGATGGATATGGTGGTTTCCGGTGACTTTGGTAACACTGCCGTGTGTTCCATTAAGCTGCCACCGCTGAAGCCGGGCACACTGCTGCTGGAATCGATCTTTACCCTGAACTGCACCGCGCCTAAACAGCTGCAGGTACAGCGCTATCTGCCACAAACCCTGACCCGGGTCGTCGTGGATAGTAATTGTACGGATCTGAGTGCCATTCTGACCGAAGCCCATATTAATAATCTGGCCGAGCGGGTAGGTAAGCGTCAGGCGGTGGATGTGGTTAAGCACACCCGTACCGAGATCAGCAAAATGGTGGATGCCGCTGAAGCGCTGGCGGATAAACAGCTACCCGCCATTCTGGAGCAGGCTCAGGCCAGCGTGGCTGAACTGCTGGGCGGTGAACAGGAGCGGCTGAGCGCGCTGGCGGTGGTGAATCCGAATATCCGCGAGGAAGAGGTTGAGCATATCGCTGCCAACCGTGCTGAGCTTGAGCAACATCTGCAGAGCGCGCAACTGAAACTGGATGCGGTGCGGGTCATTATTGCGACCTGATCTGTTATTATCACACACCAATGAAAGCGGGGCCGGATAACCGGTCCCTTATCGGAGCGCACTCTTGTCAAAGACTGATATGTCGTCACAGGCTGAAAACTTTACCGATCTTGGGCTGGATTACCGTCTGGCAAAACTGCTGGACCACCAGGGTATTACCTGCCCGACTGAGATTCAGGCGCAGTCTGTACCTGCGGCGCTGCTGGGCCATGATCTGATCGCGTCATCCAAGACCGGCTCCGGTAAAACCCTGGCTTATCTGTTGCCGGCAATGCACCGGATGATGAAGCAGAAAGCGCTGAGCAAGCGGGATCCCCGTGCGCTGATTCTGGCCCCGACCCGAGAGCTGGCCAAGCAGGTCTACGCACAGCTGCGCAGCCTGACCAGTGGTACTCAGTTTAAAGCCGCGCTGATCCTGGGGGGGGAGAACTTCAATGATCAGGCCAAAGCACTGCAGAAAGACCCGCATCTGGTGGTTGCAACCCCGGGACGTCTGGCTAACCATCTGGATGAGCGATCCCTGTTTCTGGAAGGTCTGGAACTGCTGATTCTCGATGAAGCCGACCGCATGCTGGATCTGGGTTTCGCTGATCAACTCAAACAGATTAACGAAACCGCTAACCACCGTTTGCGTCAGACACTGATGTTCTCGGCAACGCTGGACCATGCCGAGGTTAACGACATGGCGCAGCAACTGCTGAAAGCCCCAAAGCGGATAGCGATTGGCGAGGCTCATACCGAACACGGCGATATTGAGCAGGTGTTCTGTCTGGCAGATCATCTGGATCATAAACAGGCGTTGCTGCAACGATTACTGGAAAAAGAAAGCTATCAGCAGGTGATTATCTTTACCGCCACCCGTGCTGATACCGATCGTCTGTCTGAAGTCCTGACTGAGCAGGGGCTGAAAACCGCGGCCCTGAGTGGCGAGATGAGCCAGTCTGAACGAAATCGGATTATGGACAGTTTCAGCCGTGGTCAGCAGCAGGTGCTGATTACCACCGATGTGGCGTCCCGTGGTCTTGATCTGTTGCAGGTTTCGCTGGTCGTTAACTTCGATATGCCAAAGCAGGCCGAGGAATATGTCCACCGGATCGGCCGTACTGGCCGTGCTGGTGCTAAAGGCCGGGCAGTATCTCTGGTCGGCCCGAAAGACTGGCCCGCGTTCAAGCGGGTAGAGCAGTTCCTGCGTAAATCGATCAGCTTTGACGTGCTGGAAGGCCTGGAGCCGACCTTTAAAGGTATTAAAGATAAACCGGCCGGGAATAAGCGACCGGCACCGGGTAAGCAAGCTAAAGGCGGATCAGCCAAAGCGAAGAAAGCACCTCAGGATCGTCGCAACCGCCGACAGCCAAACCGTCAGATCGTTTCTGATGACGGTATGGCGCCGCTGAAGAAGAAAAAGTAGTAAACACCACGCCTGTAGCGAGGCACGCCCTCGTGCCGACTGAAATTTAATGTCGGCACGAGGGCGTGCCTCGCTACATTTGTCCGAATAATTGTCCGCAAGCACCGTCTCCAGTCCTGATGAGAGGCGGCTCAGTTCACTCCATTAAGATTCCAATCATAGTCATCGTCATCAATGCGCTTGATCGATTGCAGCTGTTGCTTCAGTTCTGGCTTCGCGTATTCCAGCAGATGACGGATGATATTCCGGTCAGAGCTACCAAAATCCTCCTTGAACCAGTCATAGATACTGGAAACTTCCAGGTCACCATCGCTGATGCTCACACCGCGTGGATGGTTGATAAAGTCGATCGCCCCCTGAGTCAGTAACTGATCGGTATTGTCTGCGGTAAAAGCCTGATCACTCAGGTTAGGGCAGCCCAGTGATGCACAGTTAACCGCGTAATGAATACGGGCATCCTGCCAGATAGGGCGCAGAATACGATGCTCAATATCATCCAGACTCACCGCTTGTTGCTCGACTGCGATCAGTTTCTTTTTCCACGGGCCTCGGGAAAACAGGCCCGGACTGATATTGATGTCGCGAATCGATTTAACCGGGTAATGATCCAGTACCACATCGATGGTCAGGGCGTTATACAGATTGATCCAGTAAGCCTGCTGTTCATCACGGTTATAGCGCCGTACAGGCAGGTTGGAGAGACTGGTGATATATTGCTTAAGTAGCTTTTTATCCTCAGTTTTAACCTGATCGTAGCGAATCCGATTGAGGCCACTATCATCCGTTACAACGTAGCGATCAAGCCAGTCGTTCCAGGGGGAGTGATCGACCTGGACATTGCTGGCGGGATTATGGGCCTGCCAGAAATCCCATAGTTTTGCTTCAGGTGCTGCCTGCAGTTGCAATGATGTCATTGTCAGCAGGAATGCAATCAGATAACGGATGTTCACAATGCTGTCTCCGGGAAAAGATATGTACAGCATCCTAATCACTGAAGCTGAAATGAAGCTGATAGAACGCTTTTCAGGTTTTTTTGAAACATCCTTCCGGTTGACCTCCCAAAGTGATGATTCTGACACTTGGTCTGCTTTGCTGATAGCCTTAGTATCTGTAGTGACAAGAGCAAAATAACGTCTGAGGATGTAATGATGAAAAAGCTGGTGGGGACTGTTTTTTCTGCAGCGGTACTGTGTATGGCTGCACCAGTAGTACAGGCTGATGGTGCTGCGCTTTATGCCAAGTGCGTTCAGTGTCACGGTGAACAGGCGGAAAAAGCGGCGATGGGTAAGTCCGAAGTGATTAAAGGCTGGCCTGCCGATAAAACCGTAGCAGCGCTGAAAGGCTACAAAGACGGTAGCTACGGTGGTGCAATGAAAGGTCTGATGACAGCCCAGGTTTCAACGCTGGATGATGCAGCAATGCAGTCGGTAGCGGAGTATATTGCAGGCCTTTAACCGGGTCTGACTGATCTAAAACGCCGGCTCTGATGCTGGCGTTTCTGTCTCAGGATGTTTATTTTCTGAGTTCTGTCACCAGGACAGAAGCGGTACCAAACGCGCAACAAGGGACTTGCATGACTGATGAGTAATTTCTGTTTCAGACAAGCCATCTCTTTTTTCCGGATTCTTATTTGCGGTCTGGTGCTGCTATTCTCTTTTTCTTCTCAACCACTTTATGCGGAACATCAGTCTGAACAGTCAGTCCAGGTTACTCAGGCCTGGCGTGATCAGAATCTGACTGCAGTCGAAATTGATTGGCTGAAGGCTCACCCTGTACTGAAAATGGGGATCGACCGGGCTTTCATACCCTATGAATGGCTCGATGAAAATGGCCGCTATCGGGGGATGTCAGCGGACATTATCGAGCTGATATCGCAGCGCCTGCAGATCGCTATTGAACCGGTAACAGATAAATCGAGCTGGTCGGAAGTGCTTGAAGCCGCCAGATCTGGTGAGTTTGATCTTATGTCCTGTCTCGTACAGACCCCGGAGCGCTCAGAGTTTCTCAGCTTTACCGAGCCTTATCTGATCAGCCGTGCGGTTATTATTGGTGAGCAGTCCCGCGGTTATATAGGTTCTCTGGATAATCTCAAGGGTAAAACCGTAGCGATTCATACCGGGCACTATACCAACGAACTGCTGCGCCAGGACTATCCGGAAATCGCCATCATCAATACATCCACTCTGGCCGAGGCTCTACGTAAAGTTGCAGAGGGCGAGGCGGACGCCTTTGTCGGGGATGTGAATGCTGCCAGCTTTATGATGAAGCATGAAGGTATTATCAATCTCAGCTTCTCCGGTCAGACGGATTACAAAAGTGAGTTCCGCATCGGCATTAACAAAGACAATCCTCAGCTGATCTCTATTCTGAATAAAGCGGTTGCGGGGATCTCTGAAGCGGAACGACAGGCTGTATTCGAACACTGGCAGCAGTTCCGGGTACCTGCCGGTATTTCGGTGCAACAACTGCTGAGCTACCTGCCTGTAGTGATAGTGATTCTGGGGCTATTGCTCTACTGGCATTTGCGTTTACGCCGTTCGGAACAAGCACACAGGGTCAGTGAAGCGCGGTTCCGTAATCTGGTGGATTCTACCGATGGTATCGTCTGGGAACTGGATTTTGATAGCTTGCAGTTCACTTATATCAGTGCCAATGCGGTGCGCATTCTTGGTTATGATATTGAGGAGTGGAAGCGTCCCGGTTTCTGGGTAGAGCATATGCATCCGGATGATAAGGTCTGGACCGTTCAGTATTGTATTGAGACAAGCCGGAGACATAAAGATCATGATTTTGAATACCGGTTTTTTAAGAAGAACGGTGATGTGGTCTGGCTGAAAGACGTTGTTTCGGTGGTTCTGGAACATGGCCGGGCGCGTTGGCTGCGAGGCATGATGTTTGATATTACCGACCAGAAACAAGCCGAAATACTGGTCAGGGAGAGTGAGCTTAAGTTCCGCGAGCTGATCGAGAGCCTGCCCGCTATAGCCGTGCAGGGGTACGACGAAGCTCGTAGGGTTATCTATTGGAATAAGGCCAGCGAGGCACTGTATGGCTACACCTCTGAAGAAGCGATAGGGCAGCAGCTCGAGGATCTGATCATTCCCGAAGAGATGCGTCCGGTTGTGATTGATCTGCACACCCGCTGGGTTGAAAACGGCGAGGCGATTCCGCCTGGTGAGCTGGACCTGAAACATAAATCCGGACGGCTGGTACCTGTATTCTCCAGCCATGTCGCGATGCATTCCAGTCAGCAAAAGCATGAGATGTACTGCATCGATATCAGCCTGGAAGAGCAGCGTCGGGCCAATGCCGAGCTGACCCGGATGGCGCATTATGATCCGCTGACGCAGTTGCCTAACCGACGTACCTTTGCTGATCGGCTACAGCAACAGATGAAGCATGTGAATCGGGACGGCACTCAACTGGTGGTAATGTTACTGGATCTTGATTCTTTCAAAGAGGTGAACGATTCTCTGGGGCATGACCACGGTGATCTGTTGCTGATTGAAGCGGCGCGTCGTCTGAAGCAATGCGTCAGAGAGGTGGATACCGTTGCCCGTCTGGGCGGTGATGAATTTATGATTATTCTGGAAGGGCTGAGCGATCTTGCTGCTGTCGAACGGGTAGCCGAGCATATTCTTCAACAGATGGGTGAACCGTTTCTGTTGCTGCAGCACCGGGCTTATGTCTCTGCCAGTATCGGTATTACTATCTATCCTTCCGATGCGATGACTCTGGAGACGGTGCTCAAGAACGCAGATCAGGCGATGTATGCGGCGAAGGAAAAGGGGCGTAACCGTTATCATTACTTCACGCCCGAGATGGAAATTCAGGCGCAGAAGAGGCGCCTGCTGGTACATGATCTGCGTGAAGCGCTGGAACAGCAGCAATTTGAGCTTTATTACCAGCCTATTATCAACTTCCGGGATGGTTCGGTTCAGAAAGCTGAGGCGCTTTTGCGCTGGACCCATCCGAAGCGTGGGATGATCTCACCGGTCGACTTTATTCCTGTTGCCGAGGAAACCGGCATTATCCGCGAGCTGGGTGAATGGGTATTCGATGAAGCGATTACTCAGTCAGCACACTGGCATGACCAGTACGGTATCGACCTGCAAATGGGTATTAATGTGTCGCCGATTCAGTTCCGGGATGATCGTCAGGAACAGGGGCGTTGGTTCCGCCAGCTTCAGGACCGGGGTGTATCTGCCAGACAGTGTTGTATCGAGATCACTGAAAGTCTGTTGATGGAAGCCGAAGGTGACGCCGCTGAAAAATTGCTGGCGTTGCGCGACGCCGGCGTTGAGGTGGCAATGGATGATTTCGGTACCGGCTACTCTTCACTGGCATATCTGAAACATTTCGATATCGACTATCTGAAAATCGATAAAAGCTTTGTCAGCAATCTGCAACCCGGCTCTGCTGACCTGGCACTCTGCGAGGCGATGATCGTGATGGCCCATAAACTGGGTATCAGGGTTGTAGCCGAAGGCGTGGAAACCGAAGAGCAGAAGAATCTGCTGATCGGTGCCGGATGTGATTTTGGTCAGGGTTACCTGTTCGGAAGACCTGTGCCGGCCAGAGAGTTTGCGCGGCAATGGCTGGAAGCCGATGTGGTGGATATCTCTTAGTCACTCAGCTTCGTAATGATTCAACAGGAGGCAGATTTCAGCGTTCAATTTGTGATATCTGCTTCTGCTTTCCTTTTTTCTCTCCGGAATCTGTTTCTTCACTGATTTTCCCCGCTTGAGGATGATCAAGTTTCAGATCAATTCTCCCTGATACGATCTCCCCTGTGACAAATTGTCGCACCTGAATTATCCGGGAGATCAAGCATGTACCTTTATCGTGGCATCGTACTCTCTGCTCTACTTTCTTCAATGATGATCACTTCGCCGGCCAGTATTGCGTCGGAGAGTGTCTCAGAAAACCACTCACATCATATGGCTGCCCATACAGAAAAAGCAGCAATGGCTGAGATAGTTCACACCCAGGGCGTCATCAAAAGAATCCTGCCTGAACAAGGGCAACTCATTATCCAGCATGAGGCCATCCCTGAGTGGCAAATGATGGCGATGCAGATGAAGTTTGGTCTGGCTCCTGAACTTTCCATTGATGATTTCAGCGTTGGACAGCAGATCCGGTTCCGTCTGCATCAGGAAAACATGATGCGATACACCATTCTGGAACTGCTGCCTTAAGGACTTTCCCGCCAGCAAGGACGTTTGACCCGGCCAACAGGCCCTGGGATGTAAGACGATGAATAGATACGCTGCTTTTGTAACACAACCTTTTACACTCTTTACCTTCTGTCTGTTGATGGTACTGGGTTTTAACCCTGCATGGGGAATGGTGTCGGTAACCGATCAGGAGAAGACCGAAACTATTCGTGCTGTATTTCCTGCACCGGCTGTTATCAGTCAGAAACAACCGATTGCTGAAGGTCGACTGCAGCTCAGAGTTATTACTGATGGAGAAGAGACCCTTGGCTACGCCTTTGAAACCAACGATGTGGTTAAGATCCCTGCTTACTCCGGTAAGCCGATCAATGTGTTGATCGTGATGGACCAGCAGGGCCAGATCCGTGCAACACGGGTTCTGGAACACCACGAGCCGATCTTGCTGGTAGGCATCCCTGAGCAGAAACTGTTCGACTTTGCTGCTGCCTACGAAGGCCTGGCCGTTACCGATAAGGTACGGGTTGGTGCCGGCAACAACGAAAAATTCGTTAATGTGGATGTTGTGGCGGGCGCGACTGTCACCGTGATGGTGGTGAATGAAGCGATAATGCGTTCTGCGCGTAAAGTGGCTCAGATTCTCAATATTGCCGGGCTTTCCGAGCAGGCCGTTGCGCCGCCTGTGACTATTCGCGCCGATGTGTTCAGTAAAGCTGACTGGGTGACATTAACCGGTGATGGCTCAATTCGTCGGCTACATCTGGTTGAAGGCGATATTGATAAAGCCTTTGAAGGAACTGCAGCTGCAACCAAAGGGCGCCATGGTGAAGGCCGTAAGCAACGTACCTTTATCGATATGTACTATGCACCGCTGAATGTTCCGACAATCGGTCGCAATCTGCTGGGTGAAGATCAGTACCAGTGGCTGATGGGTGAGCTGGGTGAAGGCGATCAGGCGATTGCAGTGATGGGCGATGGTAAGTACTCGTTCAAGGGTAACGGTTATGTTCGCGGTGGTATTTTTGACCGGACCCAGCTGCAACAGTCCGGCAAAGCGATCAGCTTTCATGATACCGACTACTATCGCCTTGACGATGTCTATATCGAC
>JAOXSA010000222.1 GCA_025800245.1 Amphritea sp.
CCGCAGTACATAGCTTTGATGACCTAAAGAGAGAATTTATCAAAGCCAGCAACAGAGACCTGAGCCTCTGACACAGAAGCGATGGGTGATTAAAGAGCACTGCCGTGCTCTTTTTTATTGCGGTCTTATGGATGAAGGTGGATTACTGGCCTGCTCTGATCATCCCCTCGCAGGGCGCAGAAGCTTTGCTGTATCCCTCCCTTATAGTTTACTTCGACGTTGAAGCCCATTCCTGGTTCGTGATTCAGCAGTAAGACCCGTTCCTGATCCGGCTTGATTCTGAAAGCCTGAATCATTGACTGCGTGTTGCTGTTACCAAAATTGAGATTGATCGATTCGATCAGCAGGTCAGAGCTGTTATGGAAGGTAACGGTCATTCCCCGGGATTCAGGGATAAGCCAGTGGCTCGCAGGAGCGGCGATCAGTACCATCGTGATACCGATCAGCCAGTGGCGTTGCGTCAATTTTCCCATAAGGGTACCTGATAATTATTAATTAGACATGTCTAATATAATAAAAATCAGAGGTGATGGACAGTAAAAAAGGGGCTGCTCTGGAATGTCAGTTCTGAATAGTTGCTTCCAGTGAGCGAAGCAGGTTATTCACCTTGTTGTAGGTTTCCTGATACTCATCGGCAATCTCTGAGTCAGCAACAATACCGCCGCCGGCCCAGCAGTGAATCCTGTTATCCTGACACAGCAGGGTACGGATAGTGATGCTGCTATCGAGTCGGCCGTTAAAACTCAGGTAGCCGATTGAGCCGCAATAGATGCTGCGGCGATTTGGCTCCAGCTCTTCAATGATCTCCATCGCCCGGATCTTGGGTGCTCCGGTAATTGAGCCGCCAGGAAAACTCTGCTCAAGCAGATCGATCGGTGAGAACTGGTTGTTCAGTTTGCCGGTAATTGTGCTGACCAGGTGATGTACATTACGATAGCTTTCGATATCAAATAGCTTCGGTACTCTGACGCTGCCATGATCGCATACCTTGCTGATGTCGTTGCGCAGCAGGTCGACTATCATCAGGTTTTCAGCGCGGTCTTTCTCGCTGTCAGCCAGTTCATCTTTAAGAGCCTGATCACTCTCGGCTTCGCTTCCACGGGGGCGGGTGCCTTTAATCGGCTTTGTCGTGACCTTGCTGTCCTGTACTTCTAAAAACTGCTCGGGAGACAGGGACAAAATAGCGCCGTCCGGTGTATCAAAGAATGCTGAGTAAGGGGTCGGAGCGTGCTCACGCAGGTATTGATAGGCAGCCCAGGCATCGCCTTCACAGGTTGCCGTAAAGCGCTGCGCGAAATTAACCTGATAGCAGTCACCGGCATGAATATAATCATCAATTTTTGTCAGTGCCTGGTGGTAATCCTGTTCCGTTACATTGCTGATAAAAGGCTCTGTTAAACGGAATTGATCAGCTTCAGGTGCCGCTATAGATAACAGTTTCTGAATATTGCTTGCATCAGCTTCGCTGCATAGCGGGCTGCAAACCAGAGTGGATTGCTGTTGTTCGTGATCGACAATGATTGCCCAGCTATAGATACCGGCCTGCATATCTGGCAGGGTCATATCGTTCTGACTAAGCTCTGGCATCTGTTCGATAGTGCGGCCCAGATCATAGCTGAAGTATCCCAGCATCCCGCCACAGAATGGCAAAGCCGCGATCGCTTCATCGTCCGGTTGCGGGCAGCTCAGCGATGCTTCTGCATACAGAGCCTTGAGCGCGTTAAATGGGAGAGACTCAATAACTTGCTGTTCGTTATCCCGGATCAGAGTTGTCCGGTCAGCATGGCTGATCAGAATCGCCTGAGGCGCTGCTGAAATAATGTCGTAGCGACCATAGCGGGATGCGGGTTTGCCGCTGTCCAGAAAGACCGGGTAAGGCAGATGTCTTATCCGGCTGAAATAGTCCTGGCTGTATTCGAGATAGGGTAGAGAGAGCTGTCTATA